>CAZVFH010000006.1:11338-30581 GCA_964626415.1 uncultured Candidatus Saccharibacteria bacterium | reverse complement strand
TTTTTAACCCTTTATTTTAACCTAGAAAAATTGCATTTCAAAACAGAATCTCCGTAAAAACAGACATCTCCACAATAACACATTCGCCAACTGGCGACAAGGAGGTGCTGACCGGTGGCACGACCAAAGTTCCGGTTTGGTGTTTCAATGGCGTCTTTTTTGCCGCATGTCATCGGCGGCGCCAAGTGGTTTGCAGACGAGGCGTTAAAGTCAGGATTTGAGATTTTTCAAAATTTACCGCTTAACGGAATTTCCGGCGATGAATGGTTCTGTCAGCTTCCTTGGTCTGCCTATAAAGAAGGTGACTGGAATGCGCTTGAAAATCTATTGCAAGCTGTATTTCACCAATTGGGTGCTGATTTAAAACCAGCGTCTATTCATGACTGGATTGCTTTCCCTAGCTCGTTTAATGCAAAATATGTCCGGACTAAAATCGCCGGCCGGTCGATCGAGCACGACTTTCATTTGGCTAGCAAAGGCAAGTTGGTTGAGATCAATCCGAGCATCGGAATGAGTGCAAAAGAGATCGCAGAGAAAGCACAAGTCGAAGGATATGAATTGGGTCTTGATACAGGTCATATCTTCGATCCGCGAGACGATCGAGATCTTTTCGCTTTCGGCAAGCCGCGTTGGCCATTCGGTTCAAGTTACAATGAAATTCTTCAAACAATCCCAATTCTTGCGCCCGTCAAAGTCGTTCATGTTAAAGATCCGTTTTTCGAGGCGGACCAAGAAGTTATTCGTCAATTTCTTGCTTCGCCAAATCTTTTACCTCAAATCGATGTTATTCTGGAATTTGTCCCCGAGTGGATGTCACCGCTAGAAGCAATGAATAGAGCGATAAAATATCTGGCAAAAACAAAAAAACTCTTTGGAGTTTCCTAACTCCCACCTACGAGGTGGGAGTTTTTGTTCAAATTATCGAGATCTTTTTTATTAAGTCCAGCAAATTTTAAAATGTTGTTTAACGTACCTGGCTTGATAAATTTATGATTTGGAACGATCAGGGTTTTTCTGCCGCCATTAACTTTTTGTAATTTAATATGACTACCTTTTTGACTGACAACTTCAAAACCAAAACTGACCAAAAACTTGATTAATGTTTTGGCTGAAATTTGAGAGTATTTGGCAATCATTTAACGAACTTTTAATTCCATTGGAACAATAAATTCTCTTTTGATCTCCGGCAATGAACTTTTTTCCAAATACAAATCCGCCGCTTCTTTGATATTTTTCAGTGCATCCTCAAAAGTATCGCCTTGTGAAAAGCAACCTGGTAGTGATGGAATAGAAACCGAAAATCCGCCGTTCTTTTCCTCTTGAAATAGAACAAATATTTCTTTCATGATTATATTTTATCACTGAAAGTTGTAAAAGTAAATAAAAATTTTAACGGTCTAATTTTTTAATTATTAATCCCCAAACAAACCGAATCCCATACCAAATGTGAGTTAAAAATATCATTGGAATTGTCAGGAGCCCGATGAGAATGTTTTTCCAACGAAGGGAGATGATTATGGCATCAGCAATAAGCCCTAAAATGTAAGCTAAAAGTGGCAGAGATAGCAAAATCCGAAATCCGAAATCCGAAATTCGAAACAATATTGAAATCCAAAATATCAAATAAAGGCAAAACAAAGTTGGGATGAAATAGCCAATCTTCAGCGAGGTCTTTGGATATTTTTTTGCGAAATGACCGCGATGAAGGGCATAACTGCCGATTTGTTTAAAATGTTTTAAAAGATCAGCGCGGCGATGATGATAAACAACACCCTCCGGGTCATAAATAATTTTATAGCCGGCGTTTATAATATCCAAACACAATTTTGTGTCTTCACCCGGCCAAAAAGAACTGTCGAATCCGCCAACTTCGGCAAAAACATCGCGCCAGACGAGTAAGTTTACTGTCGGCCAATCATCACACTCCTTTTTTTTGCCAGCCGAAAGGTAGCGATTGCGCGCCGGTCCGCCACCAAGATACGATTCAAAAACGGCGCCGGAAACTTTTTGCAAAATTCCGTCGTGATTCGGTGTAATTGCCGGCCCGCCAACGGCTCCGATATTGCTGTCGCGAAAAAGCGGAGTCATAATTTTTAGCCAGTCGCGCTCCGGATATGCATCATCATCTAAAAAAGCCAGGACTTTTCCCTTTGCATATTTCAAAGCCAAATCCCTTTTTTCTGCTGGCCCGACCTTGCCCGAAGCTATTATTTTTGTTTTCGGCCAAGTATGGACTTTGTCCTTCTCGTCAGGGAAAATCAAAACCTCGAAATTAGGATAATCCAAATTTAAAATCCGCCCCATTGACTCATGGATATAGTCATTTAGGCGAATTGTTGGAACTATTATTGAGACCAAAGGATATTTTTTCATGTGAAACGAGCGTAACAGAAAAATTGAAAAAATTAAAGGGTTTAAAAAAACCGAACCTCTGGGCTCGGATCGTGTTGATGAATTTACTATCCGGAATTTTGTTCTACAAATCGCTGATAAAGTCCAGGAAAACCCTCTAAAATCTCTTCAAATAATTGAAGTGCCATTCCTTCACTAATGTCAACTTGTCCTTCATCATTACATTTTAACTGCACATTTGTTGATCCTTCGCCTCTTGGAATATTTAGGACAATTATTTTACCTTCCATGGTCATTGACCTCCGTTTCGGGAATAATTTATTATTAGCAAAAAAAACTTTAAAATGCAAATAAAAAAAATCCCGAGAGACCCCGGGATCTAGGTTAGTCGGTAAATTTCAAAGTTGCCGCGCTTTTCGACTTCGATTTTCAATCGGTCGAATGATTCATCACCCTCCGGCAACATGGCAACAACAGCGCCACCAGAACCGGTAAAGTTCCAATAAACTCCTGCCGCTCTGCAGGCCTCAACAATCGCCATATTCAATGGACCCAAAACTTCTTCGCCGTAAATCTCAATTCTCTTTTCAGCCGTCGCGGTCATCATTCCGCCAAGCTCAAACCAGTCGCCGGTCATAAAAGCATTACGTGCATGATAACCAATTTCTCCAAGTTCAGAAAAAGCTCTAATAATTCTCTTACCTCTTCTCCGTAATTTGGCGACAATCGGCTTGTGAACTTTTCCTGAATGGGATGGTTGGGAAGAAAGAATTAATGCCGATGAGAACATTCTTTTGCGATCGGAAAGCTTCAAGGGCGAAAAATCACAACCTTCTCTCCTGGATTCTACACCAAAGTCCATAAATACGGCATCAATTTTCGGATCGAAAACGTAAGCGGCTTGCAAAATTCTATCTTGTAGCCCTGCGGTAACTCCCAATTGATTTTCAACTTTAAGAACATATTGGGCTAACTCTTTCACAGTCAATTCATTTTCGGCATTATGAGCTTTTAGTAACGCAAAAATAATTGCTGTTATCATTCCCGATGAACCCGAAAGTCCTCTTTGTCTTGGGATACAAGTCTTGAGAATAATCTTGACTTTTAGTGGCTGAACTTCTAATCCCAATTTAGCCATAATTTCACCGAAGACCACTATCGCCATATCTGCAATATGCTCCCAGTCACCAACTCCGCGAATTTTCAATTCGTCGATGCAATCAATCAAATTTTTGAACTTCGATCTTGGTGCAATAATTATGAATTCATCTGCCAGCTTCAATGTTGCCGATGCATACAAATTCCTTATTGGTATTGAGAGTATTGCTCCGTCCACTTCGATCAGTTGTTTCATTTTGGCTTCCGCTTGACCAACCAAATCGAACGGATTTCCAACAAGAGCGCATCTGCCAGTGGCTTTAATTTTGATCGCTTCAGACAATTCGGCCATCGATCCGCCTCCCTTCGATTTTGTGGGACTATTCAAAAATAACACAAAAGAAAATACTTTTGCAAATTTTACTTTTTCAACCAAAACCAAAATTTATTCAGAAATTCCTGCTTTAAATTGTGAGCATTAGCGTGGGATAAAACTCCAAAATATGAATTCAATGATTGATAAAGCGACTTTTCGCTGATTTCTCCGCTTTTGAACAAATCAATTTTACACCTCAACTTTTTAATCATTCTGTTCTTGGTTTTTGCCCGCACCAATCGGTGATGAGGTAAAGCCACATAACCCAAGAAATCAATTCCTTGCCGAAATTTTCGAATTGAAATTTTATCCGGATGAAGTTTAAGTTTTAATTTGTTTCCGAGAAATGATTGAATCTCCGGCAATAAATTTTCAAGATATAGACGGTCATTAGAAACAATTACAAAGTCATCAGTATACCGACAATAATGTTTAACTTTAAGTTTATGTTTAACAAACTGGTCAAATTCGTTCATATAAACATTGGCAAAAAGTTGGCTGGTTAAATTGCCAATCGGAATACCTTTTTCACAAGTGCCCGAAAAGCTCTCTCTCTCTCTCTCTCTCTCGATTTGCACCCTGCAAATCGAATAGTTGTAATTGGGTTTGATGCTTGGTTTCAGGGCTAAAACTGCCGATAATTTCCTGAAGCAGTGATAATATACCCATGTCATCAATTTTCCGCTTGATGATCCTAAAAAGAATTTGGTGGTCAACCGAATTAAAAAACTTTTTAACATCGCATTTTAGAACAAAGCATGAACCGGTTAAGTTCTTACTGACCTTGCCAATAAAACCAGTTAACCGATCGACCGCTTTATGAGTGCCCTTATCTATCCTGCACGAATAGGAATCATAGATAAATGAACGATCAAAAACTGGATAAAGTACTCGGTAAATTGCGTGATGAACAATTCTGTCCCTGACCTCCGCTTTGTGAACACGACGAAGTTTTGGATCATTGATGTAAAATGCTGTATATTGTGAATGATGGTATATTCCGTTTTTCAATTCGTGATATAAACTAAATAAGTTATCTTCGAAATTTCTCTCAAAAAGCATAACTTCTAATCTCTTTCGTTTGCCTTGCCTAAACTCACCCCAGCTGGCAAATAGGTTTTCTAAGCTAATTACTTCTTGATATAAGTTGAGCTGAGCGGAATTCTGCTCAGCGGAAAGGTTTTCATGAGTTTCCAAAATGAAATCCCGATTATTCAAAAGGTTTATGATTTTTATCGTGAATTGTATCTAGCAGTTGAAAAAATGCCCAAGAAAGATAAATATACGCTTGGAGAAAAAACGCAAAGGGCAACATTGGACTTAATTGAACTCTTAATAGAAGCCGGGTATCAAGAAAAATTTAAAAAGAGGGCAATTCTTGATCGAGCAGCTGTGAAACTTGATTTAATTAAGCTCATAGTAAGATTGGGTCAGGATTTGAAAGCAATACCGACAAATAAATACCTGTCTCTCGAAGAAAAGCTTCAAGAAATAGGCCGCATGCTTGGCGGTTGGATTAAATCTTTAAAGTAGGAAAGGGAGACTTCCGTGGGAGCGCCCACAGATTCCAGTTCGCATCGGAGCGATTCCAGTTGTTGACGTTGAGCCCATTGTCGGCATTCCAGTTGACGTTGAGCGAGCTGTCGGAGCCGTAGGTAAATTGCCTTTTGCCATCTATGGCCACTGGGAGCTGATTTCTCGTGCCTCCCTGTATTTGATTTGCGAGCACTCCAAACTAGATTGTTGGAGATCTCAACCAGCAAAAGACAAGAAGTCTCCTCTCTTTTCTTGAACTCTTCCGAGATTCTTAAATCGTCGGAACCCTGTCTCAAAGAGATAGAGGAAACGGCGACAATAATTCATAAATTATCATACTCTACCATTTCACAGGTATATTATCCTAATTCCAGACATAAAAAAAGGGGCACCGGCCCCGACTCGCCTAACGGCGAGACACATAAGGACCAATGCCCGAGAAGACCCGATCCCGCCGGAGGCGGGTTCAAGATCCGAGTGCCCGGAACTTCCGTGGGAGCGCCCACAGATACCAGTCCGCATCGGAGCGATTCCAGTAGTTGACGCAGAGCCCAAAGTCGGCATTCCAGCGGACGCGGAGCGAGCTGTCGGAGCCGTAGGCGTTCTGGCAGCGGATCGAACCACCCTGGTAGGGCAGGAAGCCGATCTCGATCTTGGGCCGTAGAACGGTCAGGTAGATGACCTCCTCGGCGGTCGAGAAGCCGATGCCGCCCTGTTCGGTCGCCCATGACCATTGCTGGTCGTAGGACAGCACACACGGGTGCTGCTCGGCGTTCATCGGGCGGAAGATGCTCGCATAGTCGAGCGTGAAGACGCCCGCCACCGTCGCGATCCGATCGCCGTCGTAGTCACCATCCTTGGTGTTGCCCGTGTAGAGTTTGATGCCAGCTACCTCACAGGCCTTGAGCAACTGCTTGCGACCACACCCGCCGAGGATGAAACGGTTGTAGACCCCGACACCGGCCTCGGCGATCTTGACGACTTCCCCCTGGTCGAACATCGGCAAGCCGAGCTTCACCAGCTCCTCGCCGATAGCACTCTCGCGCGCGATCCAGTCCTCGGGGCTGATCTCACCGAGAGTCAGTTCGCCACGCATCGAAGCGGCAACTGCTACTCCGATGGCCGGATCAGTCACTAGCCGCTGTGACATTGCGGGAGTGACTCCCAGTTTGCCCAGAGCAAGATCTACTTCGCTCGCCTGACCAGTGTTACTGAACGCACGAGCGGGACTCATCCCTGACATGGGACACATCCCTTTCTTGCGAAACCTGCCATAATGGTCAGGATTTATACGCTAGCCCTTTAGGCTTAGCTGGTTACCTACAAAAGATAAACAATTAAGCCAAAAGAACAAGATTAAAAGTTCAGTTAACGGCTACATTATACCATAAATGAAAACAAATTGCAAGGGTTTTCGAGATATTCCTTAAAATCCAATTTCCGAAAACCAGTCAATAGTTCTTTTTAACCCTTCTTCGAGTTCGATTTTGGGCTGCCAACCGAGAAGTTTTTTTACCAAAGTTATATCCGGACGGCGAATTTTCGGATCGGAAATTGCCGGTTCGATATGGATTATTTTTGATTTAGATCCAGTGAGCTCGATAACTTTTTTTGCCAATTCCAGAATTGTAAATTCTTTCGGATTGCCGATGTTTATCGGTCCCTCTAAATCCGAGTGGATAAATTTCATCATCACTTCAACTAAATCATCAACAAAACAAAATGATCTTGTCTGGCGGCCGGATCCCTGAATTGTAATATCTTCGCCGGAAAGCGCTTGCTTGACAAAGTTGGAAACGACGCGGCCGTCGTCGGGATCCATCATCGGGCCATAGGTGTTGAAAACTCTAACAACTCCGGTGTTGACATTTTTTTGATGTTGCGCTTGATAGATTAAGGCCTCGGCGTAGCGTTTTCCTTCGTCGTAGCAGGAGCGCATCGCATACGGCTCGACATTGCCAGAATAACTCTCTTTTTGCGGATGCTCCTTCGGATCGCCATAAACCTCCGAGGTCGAGGTATGAAAAAATCTGGCATTATTTTTATTGGCAAATTTAAGCAAATTTTCCGTCCCAATCGAATTTGTCTCTAGTGTTTTGATCGGATCGAGATAATATTTCGGCGGCGAAGCTGGGCAAGCAAGATTTAAAACATAGTCAAAGTGATCGCGAATTTTTAGCGGTTGGCAAATGTCCCACTTTTTAAAACGAAAATTTTTGAATTTTTTTAGTTCGCCTAGATTGCGAATATTTCCGGTTTGCAAATTATCAACGACAACAACTTGCCCGCCTTCTTCCAAAATTTTTTTTGTCAAATTTGCCCCTAAAAACCCTGCCCCGCCGGCAATCAAATAGTTGCGACCGACTAGTTTTTTTCCAATTTTCTGGATTTTTTGGGTTTTTTCTTTGATCATTTTTTGTTTTCGATAATAATTTAAAATCCGCGCCCGATAGAAAATCGCCAAAGTGTCGATAATCATTTTTTTTATTGTTTTAAAATTTATCCCGGAAGAAACAGCGTTAAAATCAAGTTCAATCGGCGCTTCAAATATTCGCTTGTAGCCAAGCTGGTGGGCGATAACCAACATCTCCAAATCAAAGGCGTATTGTTTGACGAGTGCTCTCGAAACAACATCGCGAGCAACATCGCGCTTTAAAAATTTTAGTCCGGCTTGGGTGTCGGTAACATTTAAGCCAAATAAAATCTTTATCATCAGTTGATAAATTTTCGAAAAAATTCGGCGGCGACGCGGATAATTAACTTTTGACGCCGGATGGCGTTTTGAACCAAGGACAAAATCAGCATCAAAAATTTCCAGAAGTTTAACAAATTTATCAAACTGCTTGGGGTCAAAATCACCGCCGGCATCAGTAAATGTGATAATTTCTCCTAAAGCGTGCGAAGTGCCGTATTTTAAGGCATAACCCTTGCCGCGATTTGGTTGATAAGAAAGAACACGCAGGTTTTTTGATCGGTGGCTTTTGGCAACAGTGGCAGTTTTGTCTGGCGAACCGTCAACAACAACTAAGACCTCATAATCATAACCTAGACGATCATGAACTTTAACAATTCTATCAATTGTCTGGTAGATATTTTTCTCTTCGTTGTAAGCCGGAATAATTATTGACAATTTCGGAACCGGCCCTCCCACCTCGTAGGTGGGGGTAAAAGGTTTTGCCATTTATTTCTCCAAAATTAGCGCTAGAATCTGCTTTCTCTTGCCGAAAATATAATAACCAAATAAAAGGAGAAAAAGCAAGAGAAAAGTCAGAATGAGTAGGCGAACAACAATCAAAATTGAGTCGTGAAAGAGAGAAACAGCAAGAAGTTGAAAAATAACTGCTAGCAAAAAAAACCAAAGAAAGAAGAATTTTTTTATCGCTAGATAGTAATTTACGAAAAGATTAATCACCGAGTAAAGAACAATCGCTAGACCAATTTCCGGCAAAAGATAAAAAAGTGAAATGTATTCTTTGCCATATAAAATCTGAATAATTTTTGCCGGTGCCAAAGCATAAATTCCGAGAATGATAAAAGATCCGAAAAAGACGAAAAACAGGGAAAAGAAGAATATCTTAAAATGCTTTTCGCCGGTAACTTGCTTCTCGGAAATCATTGGGAACATCACCGAAATCACCGGAGCTGTGGCATAAAGAATAATTTTGGCAATCGTTGAAACTGCTGAATAAACACCGGCGTCAGCGGGCGAAAAATAATGCTTGACTAAGATGATATCAAGATTTAAGAGCAACGCCAGAAACCCCGAGGATAAAGCCGCTGGAATAAGATATTTTACCACATCAGCTTTGTTAAAATGTCCGTAAGATTTTTTTGCTCTGTTTCCAATTTTCATTTTTGCGATCGCCGACTGAATCGGAAAAAAGGTAACAAAATAACAGATCGCTGAAGCAAGAACAATCGCAGAGAGAGCTCCGTTTAAACCGAGACCAAAATAAACTAAAAGCAAGCCGAGAGTAAGGCGCAAAAAAGTTTCAAGAGCTCCGATTGTTGAGGTGGCAGAGAATTTTTGTACTCCTTGCAAAAAACCCTTGTTGACCATAATCACCAAGCCGAAAACCAAGCAAGAAAAAGCAATGCCAACTGGCAGATAATTGTCAATCAAGAGATATCCGCTGATCGGCTTAATAAGCGCAAAAAGTACGAGCAAAATTCCAACTGACAAAAAATAAACATTCCTTGTCATAAGAGCTAGAAGTTTTTTCATTCTCCGAAGATCACCCTCGGCCTGAAATTCAGAAAAATAGCGCATTGCGACTGTCAAAATCGCCCCACCAAAAACCGAGATGATTGATAAAAGCGAAAGAAGCGCCGTCATTTCGCCGTAGGATTTCGGACCGAGTTGTCGCCCCATCAGCATATTAAAGAGATAAGAAAAAACACTGCCGACGATTGTGCCGACAAAAACGATAGATGAGTTTTTGAAAAGTTTCCCAGTTTCAGACATAATTTACACGAATATACCAAAAAAATTTGAAAAAATAAAGATTGGTTGATATTATTTAATTGCAAATATAATTTTATCTAAACAAAAGGAGTTTTATGAAAGGCATCATTTTGGCTGGCGGTGCCGGCACCCGGCTTTATCCGGCAACGCTAACCGTCTCGAAACAATTGCAAGCGGTCTACGACAAACCAATGATTTATTATCCACTCTCGGTTCTGATGCTTGCCGACATCCGTGAGGTTTTAATCATTTCAACACCGCAGGACTTGCCGAATTTCCAACGGCTTTTTGGCAATGGCGATGAAATTGGAATGAATTTTTCTTACGCCGAGCAAGCGGCGCCGAACGGACTTGCCGAGGCATTTATCATCGGCGATAAATTTATTGGACGCGACTGCGTGGCAATGATTTTGGGCGACAATATCTTTCACTCCGCCGGACTGACCGGTCTTTTACAAGAAGCAAAAAAAATTAAAAAAGGCGGCCATATTTTTGCCGTTCATGTTCCCGATCCGGAGAGATTCGGCGTCGTTGAATTTAACAAAAAAGGCAAAGTTCTTTCGATTGAAGAAAAACCGGAAAAGCCGAAATCAAGTTTTGCTGTTCCTGGACTTTATTTTTTCGGACCGGAAGTTGTGAAAGAAGCGAAAAATTTGAAGCCATCGGCGCGTGGCGAATTGGAGATGCCGGATTTGTGTCGGAAATTTTTGAGTCGCGGCGAACTTCAAGTTACTGTTCTTCCCCGCGGACTTGCTTGGCTCGATACCGGAACTCACGACGCAATGGCGCAAGCTGGAAATTATGTTCAAATTGTTCAAGAAATGACTAATTACAACATTGCCTGCATTGAAGAAATTGCTTATCACAAGAGCTGGATTGATAATAAGACCCTCGACAAAACAATCGAAAAAATGGGTAAGTCGTCTTATGCCGATTATTTGAAACGAATTGAAAGAGAGAGTAAAAATGGCTGAAAATATTGAAAATGGAAAAATTGCCGGCGTCAAAATCAAAAAATTAACTGTCTGGAAAGACAAACCGGATTTGAAGCAAGATATCGAGCTTGGAAGTTTTATGGAAGTTTTGCGCGATGATGATGGGCTTCTGAAAAAATTCGGTCAGAGCAACTTTACCATTGCGCATAAAGGAACAATCAAGGCCTTTCACTGGCATAAATTTCAAGACGATTTTTGGTTTTTAGCTTCCGGCAAAGCGGCAATCGTTCTTTATGATAAACGAGACGATTCTCCGACAAAAGGAGTAACTGAAATAATTTACGGCGGCACCAATGATTACAAATTGGTTTTGATTCCTGTTGGCGTCGTTCACGGTTACAAAGTTTTGTCCGACGAACCCTGCCTTCTATTTTATCATGTGACAAAAAGTTACAATCCCGAGAATCCTGACGAAGAAAGAATCGATCCGTTTGACAAGAAAATAAATTTCGACTGGGAAAGTTTAAAGTAAATTCAAAGCGCAAAGATTAAAATGCAAAGTGACAGTTCAAAATGATAAAATTTTATAATTTTACATTGTTATTTTGATTTTTGAATTTTAATTTTTGCATTATCAAGCAAGGAGACAAATATGAAAATTTTGATTACCGGAGGGGCAGGATTTATTGGCTCGAATTTTATTCTTTATATGATGAAAAAGTATCCCGACTACTCTTTTGTCAATTTGGATTCTCTAACTTACGCCGGAAATTTGGAGAATTTAAAGTCGGTTGAAAATGATTCGCATTACAAATTTATTTTTGGTAGCGTTTGCGATCGGAAAAAAGTTGAAGAAGCAATGGACGGCTGCGGCATTGTTGTTCATTTTGCCGCCGAAAGTCATGTTGATCGCTCAATTACCGGACCGGCGGTTTTTGTTGAAACCAATGTCGTCGGAACTCAAGTTCTGCTTGATGTTGCTAAAGAAAAAAACATTAAACGATTCCATTATGTTTCGACTGATGAAGTTTTTGGTGCCTTGCCACTGGACAAACCAGAGTTGAAATTTAACGAAAAAACAATTTATGCTCCACACTCGCCATATTCGGCGTCAAAAGCCGGTTCTGATCATCTGGTCCGCGCTTATCACGACACTTTTGGTTTGGATGTTACAATTTCAAATTGCTCAAATAACTACGGGCAGTTTCACTTTCCGGAAAAAGTCATCCCACTATTTATCACTAATGCATTTCAAGGCAAAAATCTGCCAATTTACGGTAGCGGAAAAGCTGTTCGCGATTATTTATATGTTGCTGATCACTGCGCAGCGATTGATTTAATAATTCACAAAGGCAAATCGGGCGAAACATATTGTGTCGGTGGCGATTCGGAAAAAAACGGTTTGGAAGTTGCCGATGCAATTTTGAAAGCAACCAGAAAACCAGAGACATTAAAAACTTTCGTCGAGGATCGCAAAGGCCACGATATGCGCTATGCAATCGATCACTCAAAAATCTCCAAAGAACTCGGTTGGCAACCGACGGTAAATTTTGAGCAGGGAATTAAAAAAACCGTTGACTGGTATAAGAAAAATGAGGATTGGTGGCGCCGAATTATTTCCAAAGAGTATTTGGATGCCAACCGACGACTTTCAAATGAAAAAGGTAAGAAATGAAAATTTTAATTGCTGGAGCGAACGGACAACTTGGGACGACTTTGCAAAAAGTTTTTGCTGGCGACGAATTAATACTAACCGACAGCGACAATTTGGATATTACCGACAAATTAGCAGTCGAGAATTTTGTCGACGAAAAAAAACCGGACTTAATAATCAACGCCGCCGCTTACACCGCCGTTGACAAAGCCGAAGTTGAAAAAGAGCTGGCACAAAAGATAAATGTCGACGGCGCCAAAAATTTAGCATTAGCGGCGAAAAAAATCGGGGCACTAATTATTCACATCTCAACCGATTTTGTTTTTGACGGAAAAAAAGGCACACCGTATGTTGAAACCGACCAGCCAAATCCGCTCTCAATTTATGGCGAAACAAAATATCAAAGTGAACTGGCAGTTTCAAAAAATGCTGACAAATTTTACATCTTTCGAACTTCGTGGCTTTTCTCTGAGTTTGGAAAAAACTTTGTTAAAACAATGATAAAACTCGGACGAGAAAAAGATCAGATAAAAGTTGTCAACGACCAAATCGGTTCGCCAACTTACGCTTTTGATTTAGCAGAAACGATGAAAAAAATAATTGAGTTGCAACCAAAATTTGGTCTTTATCATTTTTCAAACAGCGGAAGTTGTTCTTGGTTTGATTTCGCCAAAAAAATTATTGAACTTTCCGATGGTGGTGCTAAAGTCCTGCCTCAAACCTCATCTGAATTTGCCGCCGGCAGAAGCGAGCCAACAGCAATCCGCCCGGCATATTCGGTTCTTAACTGCAAAAAAATCGAAAAGCTCGGAATATTCCGAAGACCTTGGAAAAATGCACTCGAAGAATGTGTCAATAAAATTCTTACAAACGAGTAATTCACTTGACCTTTTCCGCCATCACGGCAGATTTTTTTGTTTGGTTGACAAATTCGGTTGAAAAAGCTATAATTAAAATGTAGAAAAAAATTGAAGTATAAACTACCACAGATCTATTTTCACTGATAAACACAGATGATTCTATCAGCGACGATCCGTGTTAATAGATCAGTGAGAGTTTTTACTACATTTAATTTACAAGGAGAGGATATGCTTGAAGTCGAGATTGACAAAATTTTACCGCTGACCGAAGCTCACGACAACTTCAACAAAATTGTTGATGAGGTCGAGAGTTCCGATGCAATGTATGTTTTAACTAAAAATGGCAAACCAAGTGCTGTTGTTGTCGGCGTTCATCATTTGGAAAAATTGACAGGAAAATCACCGGCTGATTTAACAGCGATGGTCGAAGACAAAGCCGACTCGACTCCGATCGCCGAAGCTGTGCCGCCAATGCCCAGTGAACCTATTTCATCAGCGCCAGTTGAACCGACAGTACCAGAAACAGAAGTCCCTGTGGTTGCGCCGATTGAAACTCCGCAACCATCAGTCACACCACAACCAACAACTCCGCCAGTTTCAACTCCACCGGCACCACAACCTGCAACGCCTCCAACAACTAACCAAAACGACGATTTGTTTGTATAGAAATTAAAAAATCTGGTGATTGCGACCAGATTTTTTAATTCTCAATCATTTTGATTTTTGCATTTTGATCTTTGAATTTTTTATGTGTCTCCAAATATACCAAATGACTGCCAAAACCAAAAGCCCGACGATTAACAAATTAAATTTATGAAAATACGGTTCAAGCGCACTCCAATTGTCTTTTAGTTTCACGCCAGCAGATGTAAGCAAAATTGAGAATGGAATAACTCCAATTGTTGAATAAAGAATAAATTTTTTAACATCCATTTTTGAGATACCGGCAGGCAGCGATATAAATGTTCTGATAGCTGGCAAAAGACGTGAGAAAAAAACCGTGCTTTGCCCGTAACGGGAGAAAAATTTATCCGCTGATTCGACATCATGTGTCGAAAGCAAAATATATTTCCCATATTTTTCAACCAGCGGACGGCCGCCGCGATATCCAACCCAAAAGGCAAGAAGTGACCCTGCAATATTTCCTAGTGACCCAGCAATAACAACAAACCAAAAATTCATTTCGCCGGTTGCAACCAAAAAACCGGAAAATGGCATGATTATTTCTGACGGGATTGGAATGCACGCCGACTCAAGCGCCATCAAAAAAAAGATCCCAAAATAACCAAGGTGGGAAATTACAGAAGTTACAAAATCGGCCAAAACTTGAATTACCATAGACATATTTTAGCAAAAAATTCTGGCAAGCGCCAGAATTTTTTGCCTGTATTCCGAAAAAAGCTTATTTGCACTTGCAAGGATCACACTTGCAAACCGGACATTTGCAAGCAAATGCCTCTTTTTTTGGATCCTTGCAATCATCTTTTTCCGGACAGCCACAACAATCACCCATAATATCCTCCAAAAATTTGCAAAATTTTTGCCCTCTGTAGCCTTGGCGAAGGATGGGCTTTTCTTTTACAAAAAAAATTAATTTTTAACACCTTAATTGTAATTCATTGACAACTTTTTGTCAATCACATTCAGTATATCGGCTCGTTTTTCCCAAGACCAAGTTCAGCGCGCAATTTATTCGCTTTCTCCTTCAATTCCCAATATCTCGTTTCAACCTTGGAAAGTTCCTGATTTAATTCTTTAATCTCGCCTTTTATGTCCGGTCTTGTTCTAAGTTGACTTCTTATATCGGCGATCTTGTAATTGATCTCTTTGCGCCTGGATTCAAGTTCCTTTAAATCTTCATTCAAATCATTCAGCCACGCTCTTTTCTCCTCCAATAAATCGTCCTCGCCAGAGTATCGCAAGTCCGGTTGGGGCATTGCTTCGCCCATAATAACCTCCAAAAAAATTTAATTATTACAGGATTACGCAAAGGAGTTCAAGCTTTAGCTTGCTTGGAAGCACGCTGAAGCGTGGACTCCATTGTTTTGTGTAAGTCCTGTAATTAATCTTTTTGCAACAGTTAGATAATCACTAAACAAATAATTTTTCAACTTCCCCGTCGCCCAAACTCGAAATTCAGTCGCTTTTTTTGAGTTGACGCGGTAACCGACGGAGATAATCACATCCAAATTATAAATTTTAGTTTGGTACTGACGTTTTTGCTTCTCACCGCCACCCATATGTTCCAAAACGGAACATGTGCCATCCTCGTTTAATTCCTTCGTATTGTAAATATTTTTCAAATGCTTTGTTATGGCTGGTCTTTGAGTAGCAAAAAGCTCGGCGATCTGTTCAACAGTCAGCCAAACGGTTTCCTTTTCAAACTTAACTTTTATTTCTACCCCTCTTTTTCCGGAGTAGATTTCGATTTCGTTTTTCATAATAAATTTATTCCGGCCATTCTGCCGTCATAATCGACTCCGAAAGGTCGGGGCAGATCTCGCGAAGTTCCTGCCAGACCGCTTCGGTTACAAATGGCATAAAGGGATGAAGCAAAACCAAACTCTCAGACAAAACTTTGAGAAGAATTTTTTTGCTGTTTTCTAATTGGTCTAATTTATCCAATTGGACTAATTGGTTTTTTGCGGACTCGATATAAGTGTCGCAAAAATCATGCCAAAAAAAGTTGTGCGATTCTTCGGCCGCCAGTGAAAATTGAAACTTTTCAATATGACTTTTGACTTTTGACTTTATTGACTTTTGACTTTCTAGTATCTTTTTGTCAGCGGAAGTTAGCAGTTTTTCGTCAATATCTAAATTATCAATTCTATCGCCACCAACTTCTCCACTTTGTAAATTGCCATCAGAAACTCGCAAAGCGACAAACCGCGAGGCATTCCAAATTTTATTCGAGAAATTGCGCATTCCTTTGATTTTGCTTTCGCCGATCGCCATATCTTGCCCCGGTGTTGTCCCGATAACCAGCGCCATTCGTAGCGCGTCGGCACCATATTTTTCAATTAAGACAAGTGGATCAAGCGCGTTTCCAAACGACTTTGACATTTTGCGATTTTGCTCATCGCGAACAAGCCCGTGAAAATAAACAGTTTCAAATGGAATTTTTCCAGTGAGTTCAAGCCCCATCATTATCATTCTAGCAACCCAAAAGAACAAAATATCGTAGGCGGTTTCCATTACCGTAGTTGGGTAGAAATTTTGAAAATCACTTGACGATTCATCAGGCCAATCTAATGTTGAAAATGGCCAGAGCGCCGACGAAAACCAAGTATCGAGCACATCTTCGTCTTGAATCCAGTCAGCGGGTGGATTATCTCCAATATAAATCTCTTTTTCATTCAACTTTTCACTTTTAACTTTTAACTTTTCACTCGCATACCATACCGGAATCCGATGTCCCCACCATAATTGTCTTGAAATGCACCAATCGCGAATATTATCAAGCCAATGAAAATAAACTTTCTCAAATCTTTTTGGAATAATTTTTATTTCGCCCGACTCAACGGCATTTCGAGCTTTCTCTGCTAATGGTTCCATTTTTACAAACCACTGCAAGGATGGCAACGGTTCAATCGCTCCGCCACAGCGATAGCAGACCGACAAATTGTTTTCGATTTCTTCTTCTTTTTCTAAAAGCTTTTTTGATTTTAGATATTCGACAAGTTTTTCCCGCGCTTCCAAAACCTTTAATCCAAGATAATCGCCAACATCTCCGATCATTCGCCCATGCTCATCAATAACTTTTACTTTCTCTAAATTATTTTCCTCCGCCATTTTCCAGTCGGCCATCGAATGCGCCGGCGTAACGCCAAGAGCACCAGTGCCGAAGTCCTTATCAATTGCCCGATCGGCAATGATTTTGATTTTTCGCTTGACGCCATCTAAATTAATATCAACAATCTGTCCGACATATTTTTTATAGCGCTCGTCCGACGGATTGACAGCAACAGCCGTGTCGCCAAGTTTTGTCTCTGGCCTTGTTGTCGCAATCGTTATCGGAAAATTTTTGTCGTATTTAAAATAATATAATTTCGATTTTTGCGGCTCGTGTTCGACTTCATCATCAGAGATCGCCGTGCCGCATTTTGGACACCAGTTGACAATATATTCGCCGCGATAAATCAGACCTTTTTTATAAAGCCGAACAAACGCTTCGTTAACTGCTTTTGACAAATCTTCATCAAGAGTAAATCTTTCGCGACTCCAGTCGCAAGAAGCGCCAACCGCCCGCAGTTGCTTGACGATTTCGCCGCCATATTCTTCCTTCCACTTCCAAACCTCTTCAACAAATTTTTCTCGCCCAATTT
Organism: uncultured Candidatus Saccharibacteria bacterium; assembly: GCA_964626415.1. Lineage (GTDB taxonomy): Bacteria > Patescibacteriota > UBA1384 > XYA2-FULL-43-10 > CAINNR01 > CAZVFH01. Next base: position 12,980 of record CAZVFH010000006.1, on the reverse strand, counting down.
CATTTTTGTTTATCCCTTTTTTTCGCAGATTTTTGTCAACGACGGCTTGAGTTGCAATTCCGGCATGATCAGTTCCCGGAAGCCAAAGCGTCGGCTCGCCAAGCATCCGATGATAACGAGTCATAATATCTTCAATTGTGATAGTTAAAGCATGACCGATATGCAATTTGCCGGTGATATTCGGCGGCGGCATCGAAATAACGAAAGGCCTGCCCTGAGCGAAGTCGAAGGGTTTAAAAAATCCCTTGCTTTCCCAATTCTTGTAAATTTCACCTTCATTTTCCCCGTGTTGCCAGTTTTTGGAAAATATTTTTGCCATAAAGATTGATTTATTTATCTATAATTGCTATTATTAGCATAGCAAAAAACCAAAGAAAGGGGAATCAGAAATGATCGATGGAATTGTGATTATTTCAGATGAAGTTTCTACAGGAGTAGCGAGGCATCTACACACATTGTTTTCCAAAAGTTTGCCTGTAATGAAAATTCCATTTAACGGTAGCAGATACAGAATAAGAGGAGACAAAGAAGATATTGTTTTTTGGGATTTTGAGGGTTGTTACATCTACCTTCTTGACTCGACTTGCCCCTCTGATCTCCCTGACGTAATTGACAAGTTGCCGCCAGAATTGACCATTCCTTTCGTTCGCGACGCAAATTACGGAGATATTTTAGTTTTTGGGGCACCACCGGTTTTGCCCGGAAATTGTCTTGGGATTGAACTTTTTGGGGCCGTAAGAAGCTTGCTTGAGGAGTTATGCCCAGCATTTACAACTTAATCTGCCCACCTAGGGCGATTTTTTTTATTATTTTTGTAAAACAGAAATGGAGAAAATATAGATTTCATTCAGAACTTTTTATACGATTTGCGTCGATCGTTGAATATCGTATAAAAAATATCAACAACACAAGTTAAAAAAATTCTTGACAAATTTTTTCCAATGCTGTATTTTATTATCAGTGCCGAAACTTCGGCACGGAGGCGGAACATGGCACAATTAAGCAGGATTTTTATCGTTTCGAATCCTTCAGTTGGCACATACGTCAAAAGAAAACTCGAAGAGTTTATTGGTTCTGTTGAGGGAATAGAATTGATTTGCCACTATTCTGAATATCCACAAGATTTCAGAGAAGACGACATCCTTTTTGTCGAGATGGTTCCATACTCAAGTCCATTGATCAACTATTTAAGATCATTATCCGCTGAACAAATGAAAAGGGTTTATGGAATGTTTTCTGAACCACCCAATTCTTTTTCTGGTTTGGGTTTTTCACCTGAAAATATCCCCGAGAATCAACTCACATATTGCAGCTGTGGCAACGAAGTACCACTTTGGGATCAGGTCATCGAAAAAGTTCAAGAATTTCTTAACTCTTAACACTTCCCGTCACGAAGCAATCAGCTTCGTTTTTTTTGCTTTTTGGATAAATTTCATTCCATTCAGATTTGAGTCGATCGACTCAAATCTGATATTTGTTTGTCTGGTAAATGAAAATTAGAGCTCCAAATTCGAATCAACTTTTGTTTTTCGCCAATCACCCGCCTGCGCCAAAGCTTCGGCGGGCAGGCCTTTTTCGCCGGTGAGAATGTGATAAAATGCAGCGAGCCCGATCATAGCGGCATTGTCACCACAGAGTTCAA
>CAZVFH010000006.1:0-11238 GCA_964626415.1 uncultured Candidatus Saccharibacteria bacterium | reverse complement strand
CAAGAACATCAACAACTGCTTCTTCAAAAGCGTAACAAATTTCTCGTAAGTCGTAAGCTGTAAGTTTTAAGCTGTAAGCTTTTCGCTTGTTCACTTCAGTCAGCACCGCTGTTTTTAGCCCAGAAAAGGAAAAATCAAAGTTCGGTTTGTTTAATAACGGTCGTGGGAGATTTATTGTCGAATTGCTAGATTGCTTCGCTTCGCCCGTAATGACATTCTGGGATTTTGAATTGTCATTTTGATTTTTGATTTTTGATTTTTGATTTTTCCCACGGTATTCTGCCGCATATCGCGAAACCACCGGTCCCCCGGGATAACCAAGCCCAAGCAACTTTGCAACTTTGTCAAACGCCTCGCCCGCCGCATCATCAATCGTTTCTCCAATCGTTTCATATTTCCCATGGTCCTTCATCAAAGTCAAGGAAGTATGCCCGCCGGAAACGGTTGAGGCGAGGATCGGAAACTTTTGACTTTTGACTTTTGACTTTTGACTTACAGCGCCGAAGGCGCTGTAGATGTGCCCTTCGATATGATTTATTGCTATCAATGGCAAATTTCTCGCCGCCGCAATTGCTTTCGCCGCATTAAATCCAACCAAAAGCGAGCCAATAAGTCCGGGACCAGCAGTTACAGCAATGTGTGTGATTCCTTCCAATAGATCCGTTTCCTTGAACTTTTGACTTTTAACTTTTAACTTTTCACTTGATTTTGCCAGTCGAAGAGCTTCTTCAACGACAGGAATAATCGCTTCCATATGGGCGCGAGAAGCAACTTCCGGTACAACTCCGCCGGTTTTAGCGTGCAAATCCGCTTGAGAAGAAATAATATTCGACAATATTTTTGGGATTTGATTATTTGAATTTCGAATTTGTTTCGGATTTCGATATTCGATATTCGAATTTTCATTTATTTCACAAATAACAGCGGCTGCTGTTTCATCGCAACTTGTCTCTATAGCCAAAATTCTGATATTTTTACTTTTCATATTTCTCGATCTTATCATAACTTGACTTTCTTTTCCACTCTAAATCTGCTAAAATTAGAGAAATGGCATCACTTTTTCAGTCCCCCGAGTGGGAGAAATTTAAGCTGGAAAGCGGCTGGCAGAAAAGCTGGCGAATTTTTGACATTCTGATTCTCGAGAAAAAAATCCCGATACTGGGAACGATGCTATATTCTCCGATGTTGTCACACGATCAAACCAAACTGGCACAACAAAAAATTTTCCTTGATCAAATAAAAAAAATTGCTGTCGAGGAAAATTCTATTTTTTTTAGAATGGAGTCGTCCGAGGAATTTTCTGAAGCTTACGGCTTACAGCTTACAGCTAACAGCTACAAAAAGTCATTCGAAGAAATGCAGCCGGAGCACACTTTAGTTTTGGATTTAACAAAATCAGAAGAGGAAATTCTAGCTCAAATGAAACAAAAAGGCCGTTATAATATCAAAGTTGCCGAAAAGTATGGGGTAAAAATCGCCAACGGGAAAATTGAAGATTTTTATCAATTATATTTACAAACCGCCAAAAGACAAAAAATCACTTTTCGAAAAATAAACTATTTTCAGAAATTGATTGACATTCTTGGTAAAAAGGAATATGCTTTTGTCTTGAACGCGACAAACCCGGAAGGAAAGATTCTTGCTTCGTCAATCGTCTCTCTTTTCGCTGACACGGCAACTTATCTTTTCGGCGGATCGAGTGATGAAATGCGCGAAATGATGGCGTCATACAAACTTCAGTGGGAGATAATTAAAAAAGCCAAACAGTTCGGTTGTAAATATTATGACTTTTTCGGCATAGCGTCAACCGAAAACCCCAAACATCCGTGGGCTGGTGTTACCAGATTTAAAAAACAGTTCGGCGGCGAAGAAAAGACGATGCTCGGAAGCTGGGATCTGATTTTTTCGCCGGCAAAATACGGGGCGTTTAAATTGGCAGAAAAATTACGAAGAAAATAAGTTACTTAAGTTACTTAAGATGCTTAAGTAACTTAACCGAAAATTATGAAAAAAATCTTTTCCAAATTTTTATCCCAATCAACCAAAAACCGCTATCACAAATTACAAGCGGTGACTTCAAATGTCCTCGCCGGAAATCCGTCAAAAAAAATCAAATTAATCGGCGTTACCGGCACCAAAGGGAAAACAACAATCTGCAATTTGATTGCAGCGATTTTTGATGTCGCCGGTGTTAAATGCGCGATGGAAACTACAATCAACACCAAAATTGGCGATGAGGTAAAAATGCACTCTGATAAATCAAAATGGGTAACTACTCCGCCAACATCGGTGATTAACAATTTTCTAAAAAAAGCAACTCATGCCGATTGCAAATACGCAATCTTGGAAGTTACATCGCAGGCGATTGATCAACATCGAGTCCACGGTCTAAACTTTGATCTTTTGGTTTTTTCCGGACTTTCTCACGATCATCTTGATTATCACAAGACAAAGGAAAACTATTTGGCCGCAAAACTGAAAGTTTTTAAAGACAATCCAACCGCTACTGCTGTAATTAATTTTGATGATGTCGAGGCAGAGAAATTTATCGCAGTAAAAAATGCCCATCAACTTCTTTATTCAACAAAAAAACCGTTAGAAAATGGCGTTGTCGCCAGAAAGATTTTAGCCAGCCCAACTGGATCAACTTTTACTGCCGTAATTGGTGGCAATCAAACGACAATTGATTTGCAGATTCCGGGAATTTTTAATATTGGAAATGCGCTGGCTGCGATTGCTGCGACTTACGCCTTTGGAGTTGATATTGAAATAATTAAAAAAGGGCTGGAAGGTGTAACTGGCGTTCCGGGACGAATGGAGAGAATTGTCGTCTCAAAGAAACAGGACTTCGAAGTTATTGTTGATTATGCGCACAATGCCGATTCGTTAAAAAATGTATACGAAACAATTTCGGACTCGATGAAGAAGCGCGGCGGTAGAATTATCGCTGTTCTTGGCGCAACCGGAAGACGCGATAAAACCAAAAGACCAATAATGGGGGCGTTGGCTGGAAAATTTGCTGATTTTGCAATTGTTACTAATGAAGATCCCTACGATGAAGATCCGCAAGCAATTATTGACGCCGTCGCCGGCGGAATTTTGAAGGGTAAAAGGGGAAAGTGGCGCTTAAATACTAATTATTGGAAAATTCTCGATCGCCACGAAGCGATATCAAAAGCAATTGCAATGGCAAAAAGAGGCGATGTTGTTATTATTACCGGCAAAGGAGCAGAGGAAGTAATGGCTGTTGGCGAAAATACCTTTGAGCCATTTTCCGATCGGCGAGTGGTTCGCTATGAACTCTCGAAAAGATTTGAGATTAAGGTGTATGAGTGACAGAAAAATTCAAAATTTAAAGATCAAAATAACTTAAATGTCATGCTGAGCTCGTTTCAGCATCCCAGTAATCGATTGCTGAGATCCCGAAATAAATTCGGGATGACGAAGTGAGAGTAAATATCATTGTCATTTTGAATTTTGCGTTTTGATTTTTGAATTATACTATGGATCTTTGGCAATTGAAACGCCAATTTTTAGAACATTGTGAATTGGAGAAGGGCCAGTCGCTTTTGACGATAAATAATTATGATAGATATTTAACGAAATTTTTCAAGTGGCTGGAAGGAAAAAATCAAAGATCAAAGATCAAAGATCAAAATGACAATGTAAAATTAAAAAAAGAACAGAAAGAAATGCAGCCGGCAGACATCACCGCCGACGCCATCAAAGAGTATCGGCTTTATTTAAATCGTTTATCTGATAAAAATGGCCGGCCACTTTCCAGATCGACTCAAAATTATCACATTATTACTTTACGGGCTTTTCTTGGATATTTGGCTGGACGAGGAATTACAGCGTTGGCGCCGCAAAAAGTCGCACTGGCAAAAAGAGAGGAGCGAAAAATCGATTTTCTTGAGGCCGATGACATCATATTACTTTTGAATGCGCCTGATATTTCAACCAAAAAAGGGCTTCGAGATCGAGCAATTTTGGAACTTTTATTTTCAACCGGACTCCGGGTTTCCGAACTCGTAGCTTTAAAAGTTGAAGATTTAAACTTGGAGCGCGGTGAATTTCCGGTTCGCGGGAAAGGTGGGAAGGTTCGGGTTGTTTTTTTGTCCGATCAGGCAAAAGAAATTTTGACGAAATATATCCAGACGATCGAAGAAAGTGAATACCTCTTTCCCTCCCAAAAATCCAGACAACTGACCGTTCGCTCAATTGAACGAATTGTTGCCGGCTACGCAAAAAAAACCGGTATCAGCAAACACTGTTCACCTCACACTTTACGCCACACATTTGCCACCGACCTTTTAATAAACGGCGCCGATTTGCGCAGCGTTCAATCGCTTCTCGGCCACGCCAATGTTTCCACAACTCAAATTTATACTCATGTTACAGATCAACATTTGCGCGAAGTTCACAAAGCATTTCATGGAAAAAGAACAGACGAACATAGAATAATATTGAAGTAAAAACTACCACAGATTTATTGTCACTGATTGACACAGATAACGAATCGAATAATCAGTGTTTATCTGTGAAAATAGATCAGTGAGAGTTTTTACTTCCTTGTTTAAATTTGTAATCACAGGAAAATGTCCAACCTCTTCGACAACTTACGCTTCATTGATCGCCAACTTCTTTTTCTGCTTCATCAGACCTACAGAGAATCAACTTTTTGGCAGGGGTTTTTTGATTTCTTCTCTCGATTCGGTGTCGCCATTATCGCCCTATCATTGATTTATCTTATCGTAAGAATCCGGATAAACGCCGTTTTTTCTGCGCTTATGTCGTTAATCTTTTCCACTACTTTTAGTTTTATTATTTACATTTTCTGGCAAAGGCCAAGCCCGATTGCAACTTTTTTTCAATCAGGAGAAGTTATGCAAAATCTCTCCTCTTTCCCCTCTGGACCGACATCCTTCTCTTTTGCGATTGCAATAACAATTCTTCTTTACGGACACAAAAAACTTGGGCCGATTCTCATTTTGATCTCAACTCTCGTTGGCATTTCCGAAACAGCAATCGGCTCCGGCTATCCCTCCGATGTTATTGCTGGTATAATTATTGGAGTTGCATCAGGAATTTTGGCTAAATTTACAACTGAAAGTTTTGAGCACTTTTGGCGGCACAATAGCGCTGAATAAAATGAAGTAAAAACTTCCACAGATCAATTGTCACTGATTGGCACAGATAAGAATCATCAGTGGAGATCTGTGAAAATAGATCAGTGAGAGTTTTTGCTTCCTTATTTTTAATTCGTAATGGAGTAGGGAAAAATGTCTTACCTCCACGCCTTAATTCTCGGCATTATCCAAGGCCTTTCAGAATTTCTGCCAATTTCCTCTTCGGGACACTTGATCATTGTCCCATATTTATTTGGCTGGAATTATCAAGGTCTTGATTTTGATGTTGCTCTTCATTTTGGAACCTTTTTGGCAATAATTATTTACTTTTGGCGCGACTGGATTTTGATAATTTCGCGGGCGATCAAGATTGATGAAAAAACAAAAGACGATGTCGTCATCGACCTCCCTGATAATCTTTTCTGGGTTATTCTTGTTTCATCAATTCCCGCAGCCACAATCGGTTATTTTTTTGACAGCACTATAGAAAAATCTTTTCGCTCCCCGCTCTTGGTTGCAACACTTTTGATAATTTTTGCCCTGATATTATTGTCGGCTGATAAATTTTCGAAAAACTTGACCAAGATCAAAGCCATCGGCTATCGCAAAGGTATGATAATTGGCGCGGCTCAAGCAATCTCACTTATTCCGGGTGTTTCTCGCAGCGGAATCACAACTTCTGCCGGATTGTTTTTGAACCTTTCGCGAAAAGACGCAACACGCTTCTCATTTCTCTTGGCAACGCCGGCAATTTTCGGCGCTTTTCTTTTTACTTTAAAGGATTATTCGGTCTCAACTTTGTCGCCAGAATTTTTTCTTGCCGTCGTCACAAGCGCAACAACCGGCTTTTTGGCGATAAAATATCTCCTTGCTTATCTTGGAAAACACAGCTTTTTGCCGTTCGTGATTTATCGGCTGGTAATAGCGGCGATAGTCGCCATCGTATATTTTATTAGATGATATAGTATGTCATGTTAAACTCGCCTGCCCGTCTATGGAGGGTTTCAGCATCTCAGTAATCGAATTCTTGATTACTGAGACCCCGAAACAAGTTCGGGGTGACAAGAAAATATTATGATGAAAAACTTCGATTTTTATGTTTATATCCTCACCAACAAATGGAACACAACATTTTATGTCGGCTTCACAAATAATTTAATTCGCCGCATTTTCGAACATAAAAATAATTTATTAAAGGGTTTTACAAATAAATACAACTTGAAAAAATTAGTTTATTTTGAACAAACCGAGGATGTAAAATCTGCAATAGCACGCGAAAAACAATTCAAAAACTGGCACCGTGATTGGAAAACAAATTTGATCAGAGAAAATAATCCAGATTTTCGCGATTTATACGATGAATTGATTAATAGCTAATCTGTCATGCCGAATTTACCTGTCCGCCTTTGGAGGATTTCGGCATCCCAGAAATCGAATGCTTGATTACTGAGACCCCGAAACAAGTTCGGGGTGACAAAAAAGGAGTCAATTTTAAATTGAAAATTTTAAATTTTAAATTAAAAAAAAGCATTTGGCTTGCACTTGTCATGGTCGCTATTTTTGTTCTTTCTTTTTATTATAAAAACCTTGTCTATCAAAATTTAATTGCTGACGGCGACCAAAACCTTGCTCAGCGAAAATACACCCTCGCTTATGTTGATTATCAAAAAGCCGACATTTTGCAATTTTTTGGTGATGAAGCAAAAAAGCGGCAGGAGCTGGCAAAATCCGCTTCCGGCGATATTTTAAAATTAAAACCGTTTTTAGAAGAAAAAAAAATTAACAACGATCTGCTCTCAGCAATCAACTTATCCGAGTCAAAATCCTGTAATCTGGAACTTGATAGAAAATTGATTTCTGAAAATTACTCACAAATCGCCATAATCAACTTAAATTTCTGCGCAACAGAGGCGAAGGACTTTGATTCTTATTTGTTTCTCGGCGTCGCCAATTTGGAGATGTCAAAAAATAGCGACATCTTCAAAGAAGATAAACCAACTTATCGGCAAAAAGCCGCTTCGGTCTTTGAATCGGCCTACAAAATTGACCCGCTTTCAAAAACAACACTAAACTATCTAATTGAAGTCAATCGCCTGCTTGAAAAAAGCGACCAAGTTGACCATTGGCAGAAAATGTTAGATAATTTAGACAAGATACAACAATAATTTCTAATACTCCCAAATTGACCTAATTAACCTAAAAAATGTCTAATGTCTAAATCTGTTCACTTTTGTCATTTTATTATTGGATATTTTTTTAGAAATTAGTAATTAGAAATTAGAAATTTGTTTGATACTAAGGAGGGTTTTGTGCTAAAGACAAAGTTAAAATCACTTTTCATCGCCACTCTTATCTTCCCACTTATATTTGGGGGGATTTTTGGGGTGGAAAAAGGAGAAGCAGCAACAACTCCCCAGATAACGACTGGGTCTGGCTGGGATTCGCTTAAATTAAGTTTTGGCGACTCAGGCGATCCCGGAAATTCAATCAAAGCTGCGGCAGTCATTTCTGGCACAAGTTTATCAACGACTTTTAACAAAGGTAGCACTTATACTCGCGACCAGTTTGTTGACAGTGATAAGCCGGCCGACACTTTATACACATATGACATCCGCGGTTATAATTTACATCCGGGCGATGCTAGTGTTGCTTGTACCGAGAGTGCTAACGCAGTTCTTGTTATTTGGAGACAACAGGGGCAAACAGGGTACAATTGGCGAGAAGCCGGAGTTTATTTGATTGAAAAAGGACAAGTGAGTAATTTCCGCCGTGTCAATGAAGATGATTTTATATCGCATATGGGAATAGGGTTTGACGTTGGGGGAGTCGTTGTAAGGGATGGGCTTTGTAAACCATTATCTCCTTTTAACAAGGATTTTATTCGTGCCTTAAACAGCTCAACTTTTATCAACACTAAAACTGTCGACACAACGATTGATATCTCCGACCCAGATAAGGTTTGCCCTGAAATGGCAACCCTTTGGGACGGGATTAAAAATAATATGAGAAAACTTTTTTATTCCGATGTTGATAGTTATTGGATAGATCAGGAATCAAGCAGTTATGGGCTAAGAAAAATCACTATCGCCCAAGCATTTAGCGCCATCCAATCAATGGGTATAACTGCGTTGCTTGCGGCACCAGAAATCATAAAAGCAATGATAGTCATCGACTCAACTAAACAAAAAGTTCTAAATCCCAACGGAGTTCAACTTATGAATTCAACCTACAAAGATGCTATACAACTAAAAAAATATCTTGATGAGTTTGTCAAAAATGGTAAACCATTGTCATATTGTTCAAAACAAACTTTTACAGAATTTAAATTTGATGAAACATCGGGCCCTGGCGCAAAAATCACCGATATAAAAAAATTTCAGGAAGCAGTTGATAAAGTTGTGGCCGAACTTACTAAATACTCTGATGTTCTCGGCTCTCCTTCCTCTTCCGTTGATCCGGATGAATTAAATTCCTGTGGTTCTGTTGGGATTGGTAATATTATTCCATGGATGTTGTGTAATTTAGGTGATATGTTGCATGGATTTGCCAATATTATGACGACAAAATCAGTCGAATATCTAAAAGCATCAATCGGAATTGATATTTCTGATCCAACTTCAACATCAGCGCCAGCGACAACTCCGGCAACAACACCATGATTACAAGAATAGTGAATAGAGAATAGAGAAAAACACGCTAAAGCGTGGTCTCCGAGCGAAGGAGTTCAAGCTTTCCCGTCTCGCCTGCGGCGAAGCCGAGGCGGGAGCTTGTTGGAAACAACCTAAAGGTTGGTCTCTCTGCTTCACTGGAGTTCAAGCTTTAGCTTGCTGGAAGCAAACTAAAGTTTGCACTCCCTGCTTGCTGGAGTCCAAGCTTTAGCTTGCTGATTTGAAATTCCAAATCCGTAATTAAATCAAATATGCTTCTCAAAAAACAATTAATCTTATCTTTCTTCACCCTGGCTTTGCCGCTGGCTTTTTTGTTTTCGGCAATTCCGGCTCATGCAGAAAATCCGGTTCGGCCCTGCACAACGACTGATAGCCGCTGGCTGACGCCGATTTATCAAGTTCTAAAACCTGATGAAACCGGAACGCTCTGCGGTATGGGTGCTGTTACCGCCAATATCTGGCAACAAGTGATGAATATTGTCAACTCTTTGGTTCTTGCCGCTTTTATCTTTATCGCCTTTATGAATATTCTGCGAATCCAATTGGATTCTTATGCGGTAAAAAAAATCTTGCCGACATTTATTATGGCAGTGATATTGGCAAATTTTTCCTTTCTGATCGCCAGAATCTTGCTTGATTTTTCCAATGTCTTTACTTCATATTTTTTAGTTGGCGATGCTTCAGCTACGACACAATTTAAGATTTCCGGCGTTTTTACTAGCCTGATAAAAGAATCTCCGAAAGCGCCAGATGGGACAGAAGCATACTGGGGATATATTATGTCTTACGGCGTCAAACAGCTTGTCGCCATTGTCGGTGCGGTTATGATTCTTATCCTCTCCTTCCTCTTTTTAATCCGAAATTATTATTTATATTTTCTCGTTGCCATCGCTCCCGCCGCTTATATGTCGATGGTTCTGCCGATGACAAAAAAATACTTTACCCAATGGTGGGGACAGTTCACAAAATGGGTTTTTCTGCCGATATTCGCTGTTTTTTGGCTTTGGCTCGCTGGCAGATTTATGGAAACTATGACTGGAACAACTTGGTTTTTGCCGGCAATTTTTGCCCTCGTTTGTTTTTATATGGCGATGAAATCACCATTTTCGATCGGCGGCGCCGCCGTCACCTCATGGGGAAATTGGGGGAAGAAGGCATGGGGCAAAACAGGTGGACAAGTTACTGGAGCCGCCAAAGATAGTGTAACGCGCAGATACAACCGTGCAAAAATGACAGCTGGAAATTATGTGATGAACACAAAAGTGGGCAAATCTTACGAGCGATACACTGCGTCCCAAAGATTTAAAGACCAATTACCTGTGGATGTCCGCACCAAAGCAAAAGAAAATGCCGAAAGAGATGTTTATCAAGCGGCATATTATAATCATATAACCAAGAAAAAAATCCTTCCCGACGCTGCTTATAGTCGAGTCGTTGCCAGAAACAGAAAAAATATTGTTGACGATCAGATCACTTATAGAAATGCAGAAGCTGATGCTTTGTTGGACCAATTAATGGAAAAAGGCGCGATCGGTGACGGTGGACGTCTAAAATCTGAAATAGAGTTAGCAGAATTGTCGGGCGAAAACTATGTTGGTGTAAAAGCAATACTTAAAGAACTTCGGGAGCAAACACAGAAAAATGCCACTCGAGACAACGCAATTCCTATTTGGAAACGATTGACCCGCGGTCCAGAGGGAATCGATGACAGAAATAATGTTAGAAGGGCTAGATACGCCACGGCAAAAGATATTGCTAGGGATTTATTACCCCCGCCGCCACCCGATCCAAATGTTCCAGTAGATCAGCAACCTAAAACCGACTTTCGTTATCTATCAGCAGAACAATTAAATGCAATGGAACGCGAAAATCCGGAAGCTTTTAGATATCCACCGGGAAGGAGAAATAGAAGGAGAAATAACAATGTCGATGATGAAGATGACGAAACTCCGGCTCCGGCTGTTCCGGCGACGAACAGAGGGCAATACCAACCGGCTACAAACCAACCCGCACAACCGACGGCGACTTCTGCCACGCCGCAGGAAGTTGTTGCCCAAAATGATCCTGAATTGGCTGGGGCTTTGCAGGAATTGGTTGAAGCGTTAAAAACTGCCGAAAAGGACTCAGGACTTCCAAAGGACTCACTTGCTGGTAACGAGTCAATGGATAAAATCCTCACTGAAATGAAAAAACGAAGTCCGGATAGTGCTGGAGTGGCTTTAACAGCTTTGTCGACCGTTAATGCAAATATCACCGGCATTGCCCCCGAAGCATTAGCACGGATAGATTCATCAATGAAAAATGTTATGAGAATAACGAATAGAGAAGCAGCTGCGGTGAGCAGAGGGCTTGAAGAAAGAAGTTTAGGGGAATTGCAAACGATTAAACAAACTTTAGCAGATCCGAATCGCCTTCCCGCCGATCAAATGAAACGGCTTGCA
>CAZVFH010000005.1:6405-37813 GCA_964626415.1 uncultured Candidatus Saccharibacteria bacterium | reverse complement strand
TCTGACCCCCCTCAACTAATTATTACTCTCTTCTACTAAAATGTCGCTATAACCGCATTTGCCAATATTTTCCGCCGCCACATCATAAGTCCAACCAAGCGAATTGCCAGTTTGCGGTTTCAAATTAAGTGACTCCTTTTTAACCAAATGTTTCACGCCGTCAGCGGTTGTGTAATTTAGATTAAGTGTTATTTGAGCCGCTTTCGCTTCATCTTGATTAACGACTACCATATTGCAATAGATTAGATATTTATCCGAAGTTGCCGGTGATGTTCTGGCTGTTTCGTAGCATTGGTCCCTGGTTTTATTCCATCTAACGCAAGTGTCTTTCAGAGAGCCACAGCCCTTGCCGGCACACGATCTGCCGGTTTCACCAAATTCCCGAACTCTAACATCAATAGTATCCGAGACGCGTGTTGAGTTTTTAACAAAATCGGAATCGTCATCTTTTGGTGTATCTGATTTTTGCGTAGAGGTCACTCCAACTTTATCATTTGAATTCAGATTTAAGATACTTGATTTAGAATCGTTATTGAATTTATTGAAAAATAATAGAACACCACAAGAAACCACTATTATTAACGTAGCTGAAAGAACGGCTAACAAGATTTTTCTGCTTAATTGTTTTCTTCGTCGAAGAATATAAATTGTCCCAGCCGAAATAAGTATTGATAAAATCGCTGCTGATTGATAAATTAGGGCAAATGGTAGAGGTTTTTCACCTTTACTCGGCGTATCAGAGGCAATATTAGCATTGGAATCCGACCCCTTCTCGGAAAGGGCATAAAAATTTCCGCCTTCGTCCCCAAAATAAATTGTGCCGTCGCTGTTGACTGCGGGCGATGAGGCAAATCCGGCTCCGCTGGTGTTTTTCCAGCGCCAAAGCTCTTTGCCGGCTGTATCGAGAGCGTAGAGTGTGTCAAAAACATCAGCAAAAATTAGAACCCCATCTTTTGAAAGCGCTGCGTTAGTAATTATCGTCTCCTTCCCCGGATAACCTTCAAATAGTTTAGGATCTCTGCCTAATTTAGCATCAAATCGCCACTTTTCTTCAGCGGTTTTCTGATCAAGAGCGTAGAAATTGCCGTCCCATGAACCGATATAAATATTCCCGTCGCTTCCAATTGTCGGCGTGGCGCTGATGCCACCTTCGGTTTTAAAACGCCATTTTTCACTGCCATCTGGGTTAAGGGCATAGACATTTCCCTCTTTCGAACCGCTAAATATTGTTCCATCGGGTCCGATTGCCGCCGACCCTTCAAGCCACTCTTCGAGCATAAATTCCCACTTTTTCTTCCCATCTGGGGTAGCGGCGATTATCTTTCCTTTATTGTCTTTTGGATCAGCGGCGCCGTAAATAACCGTTCCGTCATCCATAACGGTCGGCACAATGGATATTCCCGAAGATTCCTGAACAAACCATTTTCTAGTCCCATCGGGGCTAATAGCGTACAAACCGGAGTTCTCGCTTGCTCCGTCAAATCGAGCCGTACCGATATAGATAGTCCCATCTGACCCGATATTTGGTCCGTTCCAAAAATCATTGTGCCAATTTATCGAAAAGCGCCATTTTTCACTGCCATCCGGGTTAAGGGCGTGAAGAAAATCGGAAGCCGTGTTAATATAGATAGTTCCGTCCTTGGCAATCGCGGGACTTGCCATAATCGCTTTGGAGTTATTCCATCTTTCATCAAAAGACGGCTCGGTAAGTTTAACCTTCCATTTAAGAGATCCGTCTTTGTTGAAGGCATAAAAATAGCCGTCGTGCGAACCGACATAGATAGTTCCATCGGCTCCGATAGCCGGCGATGATTCTATGCCGCTTTCTGCTTTGTAGCTCCAGAGCAATTCTTTTTTTTCTTTTCCGACTTCGTATGGGCTGACATTTGTGTGGCGGGCATCATGGCCAAAAACCGGCCACGAGGAATCAGCCAGTCCGGAAGAAGCAGCGGAAACGGCCTGAATACTTATACCGGCGGCCAGCAAAAAACAAACAAAAAAACCGAATAAAAATCTCTTATTCATCGGCACCTCCTATCAACATAGTATCACAAACCGAGCATAGCTACAGCAACGCTGCCGCTATAAGCACGCAAAATTCAGCAATGCCAAGCCGAACAATTTCTGGGCTTTGGGGGGATTACCACATGACGGCCTGGCTTGCCATAAATCTTACTTTATTTAGGGGATACTTCCGAAACATTCCTCTTGGATCTGGTAATTAATATTGTGGCAAAACCAATGCCACAGGTGATGACCATAACTAGTAAACTACCATATAGCAAACGATCTAACACATACAATAATGTTTTATCATAAAAAAGGTAACGAATTAGTATTTTTGTTCCGTGGATGATTAAAGAATATAAAATACCTGAGAAAAAGACATTTCCCCAGCCGAAATCATTTTTTCTCACTAATTGAATAACTGAAAGGGCAATCGCCAGCTCCCAAATCCACTGACTGATACGCAGAGACAGAGTATTGCCATCATCGATACCAAAAAGGTATTGCCAAGCAACTACCGAGAGACAAATTACAACATAATACCAGATCGGTTTTAGATACTCTCCAAGCGTCTTGTCGAATATTTTTGTTTTGAATAACGCCAATAACGCAAAGATAAGAATGACAACGACTAATAAACCATAAAATAATGGATCATTGCGAGTGTCGGAAATAAAACCGCTAGGCAACAGATCTAACTTAGTGCCTGACTCGGTTTTCCCACCGAACAAAGAACGATTGGGACATTCAACTATCTGGTTATCAACCATGCACTGACCGTTTTTTGTTTCAATTTTGCCGGAAACATAAGCAAACGAAGACATTTTTCCTCCTTTGATCTCATTCTACTCTTTGGGGAAATTTTCCACAAGATTGAAACCAAAATCCCGCATCTACGAGGTGCGGGATTTTGGTTAATCAGAGTCCAAATTTATTCTGGGCTTTGGGGGGATTGGGGAGATTAAGTAGAGCTTTGGTACTATGGAAAAGTGTAATTTCTAGCTTTCTTCAACTATAAATATTTTGCCCATTTACCCAATCTTTGATTACTTGATAAATATCATTTTTCAACCTAAAGCAGTCAATATGCCATCTTTTATTGTTTTGAATGTTAATAATTGGCCCTTTACTATTAGTATCGATATTCAGCCAGTATTCTTCCCTTCTATTCTGAATAAATTTAAGGCCATAATTATGTACCAAATTATGCCTTAGTATCTTGCAAAGCTCATTTAGTTCATAATTGGTGTACATATAATTTGATTTTGAAAATTGGTTTCGGTCTCTCAACGATTTCAAAAAAATAAGAATATTTTTTTGTGTATTCTCCCCACCAAAGTTATTATCAAAAATTGCCCCCCAAATATCCATTAAACAGACAAGAAAAATCGCGTATGCATTTGATGGGCCAATTCCACCACCACCGCTTTGTTTACATACTTTAAATGGAGTAAATAAGGCATCGACATCATCTTTTGTCCATGTCCATAATTTATGTATCTCGTATTTGTTTAAACTTCTGCCGATCTCTTTATCACATGCCGGACACTTGCATGTATTGTTACATTTTTTACAGACAGCTGATTTTTTTATTATATTCTCCCCCTTTTCTCTAGCTCTCTAATTTTTGTTGCAGGTACTACAAACGACAGAAATAATGGTCTTCCAAAGAAGGCAAATGCCCAAATGGAGTCCGTGCGATTTGGAATTTTGTTATAACCATAAGAAAATATTTCATCTTTTAGCACTTTAATATTATAGTTACTAATATTTTCTTTTAATTGCTTCTCGCGTTTGTCATTTATCCAAAAATGTTTTATCTCATATTCTTTTGGAATAACATACCCGTATTCATGAAAGAATAATCCTTTTACGTATTTGTCCATCACACGAAATATCCTATCATGATCATGTTTCTCTAAACTGTATTTAGTTCTTTTCCCTAAGTAAATCTTATTTGGTGAATAAAAGTCGACAACTTCCATTTTATTTAACATATATAACCCAAGTTTCGGTTTTTCTTTCATTGACCTTTTTATCGCTGTCTCAAAGATATAATTAGCTACTATAGAATCATCATTACAAATCATACATATAATATGCCTGAAGTATTCTTCGTCTTGCGAAAGCCCTTCATTACAACTCTTGCAACTGGGAATAATAATGGGATCCAGCCCTATTCCTTTGAATAAATTTTTTGATGGAATATGATCACCTCTTTTTGTGGCTCGCTTTCCACAATATATACAATTTTTTCGCATTTTGTTTCCCATATGGGTGATGATTCCCTTGTTCATTGATAAGTAATTCATTTACCCCAATTCTTCCACTAAATTAGTTCAAAAAAGGAACAAAACTACAGGAACCGAGGCTCGGACATTTTATCAATGACGAATGCCCCACAATTTCAGCTAGCGATGATCATTTTCTTTTTGAGGATTTTGGGGTCGTTTTACTCTTGGTTTTAGCAACTTTGGTAGCTTTAAGATTTGTCCCGTCATTGTGTTTGTGCCACTGGTTTTTCGCAACTCCCCACTTTTCACAATTGGTTCTGCAAACATGACCGCCATTTGCATCAGTTCTGCCAGGATGGGCTTCGGCTAAAACTGGCGTTGAAATTATTGCTATTGAAATAATAATTGATAATAATTTCATTTTAGTTTCCTGGAATAATTGACAAACCCATCACGATTGCAAAACCTAAAATTAAAGCGGCGATAATAATTGCTACCCCGATATTACCTTTTTTAATCTCCTGCCATTCATCAATTGGTGTGAATTTGTCAAATACCCAAAGCAAGATCGGCAATGCAATTGCCATAGTTATCGCACCAGTGATTCCCCACCCCATTGTAATCGCATATTGCTTTAAAAGTTCCATTTTCTCCTTTCTTTTCAAAAACAAAAAAATTTTTGCCCTCCGTGAAATTATTTATCTGATTCTATTGTGAGCTCAAAAGTGCCGATTGTCAAGCCGAAATACGGGACCCTTCGTGGGCTCTAAACTGTTCAATTCTTTCAACCAATTCTATGGGGCGATAGCGTTGACGCCGCTGATGTCACCGAGACCAAGGGAGTCCTTTTTTAGCTCGGTTGTTTCACCGTAGCCATACATAGTTAGATCCTTATCGATCGAAGCGTAAAGATCATCGAGCCCAGCCCAGTGGCCAAATTCGTGAGTGCCGATATTTTGAAGATCATATGTGCCCGTTGCACCACCACAATCACCGGCAGTTGGGATGCTTATTGACCATTTGTATCGGCTGTTGAAGGCAGTGTCCGATTCAACCAACTGTCCAGTGCTGATGTTATACCAAACATAAGTTATGGCAATGGCACTGCTCGAGATTGACTTCCACAAAATGACATTACTGCCGTCATACCTTGGTGTTTTTGCGGTCGATGTCCCTGTATAATTAAAAATCTGATTCGAGTCGGCAGCACTCCAGCTTGCAAACGAATTAAAAACCGCATTTTGGACATCCGTGTTGGAAAGATTTTTTGGCTTAGTGGAATAATTTAACTTATAACTCATGCCATTAACCGGCATCTGCCACCCAGCCACCAAATAATCATTGACTTGATCGTTGGCGGTTGGCGTACACTTCGAAACCTGGGTTGGCTTACCCGGCTCTTTGGGATAATGAACGAAGGTCTTTAATTTGATATCATCTTTTTCGGCTCTTGCCAATGGTTGAGTACCCAGATTGAAACATATTACCAAGACAAAAACTCCAGCGAGAATGATAATTTTCTTCATTTTGCCTCCTAATTAATACTTAATTATATATTAATTACAGTATTGTCCCCTTTTTGCCAACTGTCAATCTCCCCATTCGTCAAGGGAACACGATTCTCTAAGTGAAGATTGTTAAAACATTAGCGACAAAGTTTGGAGATGCTCGACAATATCGTTGCTAATGCGGAGAAAGCGTTTCGCCGAGCGTGAACGCCAAAACAATTAATCCAACAATAATTGGAATAATAATAACGCGCGATCGCTCTTTTAAAAAAATTACACTTATAAGCGCCGCAATTAATGAAGAGTTGCCTGTTATTGCCGCCAAAATTATCGGAATGAAAAGAAAGAGATTATCCGTGGGTTTATCACCACCACCTATCCCCAAGATTCCGGACAAAACTGCAGACAGATTAAAAATCAGAATCGACGCTCCAAAAGCGGCAATCAACCAAAGAGACCATTTCCCTAATTTCGTTTTCGGCATTTTCCTTCCTTTATTAAGTGACTATTACTTATAAATGGATTATAGCTTTAGAAACTCAAGCAGTTTATATACTACGACCGCCGGCCAGATGAGAGCTTTTAGAAAACCGAGAACTCCAAGCCAAAAAGTTGTGGCATGTTGAATAAAATATACTAGAGCCCCGATAAAGCCAATCCCATAAATGACATTTGGGCCACCATGCATTGGATGCTTTTTATAATGCCCGCGATCTTCACCGCAACAAACATCATCTAACTTTCCTTTTGCCATAACACTCCTTGGATTTTTAGTAATATATGGTAGCCCGGAGGGGAGTCGAACCCCTGATCTCCTGGATGAAAACCAGGTATCCTAGGCCACTAGACGACCGGGCCATTTACTATTAGATTATAACGAATTTACTCGATTTATTCAAGCCCACGAAAAAAATGGCAGTGGTTATTGAATAAATTTTTTTGTATTATACAGGACTTACGCAAAACAATGGAGTCCACGCTTCAGCGTGCTTCCAAACAAGCTAAAGCTTGAACTCCTTTGCGTAAGTCCTGTATAATAATAAAGTGAATAGTTTATTAATTGCAATCAGAAACCTTTTCGGTGAAAAAGGTCGACTGATAATTACTGTCAGTGGAGTCGCTTTTTCGGTGACTTTAATTTTGGTACTTTTAGGTCTTTATCAAGGATGGAACCTTCAGATGACCAAGTTTCTAGGCAATATTCCGGTCGATTATTGGGTCGGACAAAAAGGTAGCCGAGATGTTAGCCACTCTGTTTCGATCCTATCATCCGATTTAAAAAGTAAAATCAGTCAGGTGGATGGCATCTCTGAAGTTAACACTTTCGTTGGTAAACAAGTAAGTTTTAAAAAAAATAATCAAGAAGTCAGGATCTTTTTAGTCGGATTGGAAAAATATGGTGTGACAAAACCTTTTAAAATTGAGTCCGGTAACGAATTCCCGAATAAAAACGAGATTATACTCGATCAAACAATAGCAAGAAGAGAAGATATTAAAATTGGTGATAAATTATCTATCAACTCTGAAGAATTAACCGTCTCTGGAATAAGCTCAGGTGGCAATCTGATGATTTACTCCTACGCCTTTGTAAATATGGAAGACGCGAAAAAAATAATTGATTTCAAGTCCTTCGTAAATTATTACTTAATCAAATCAGATAACATGGACTTAACTAAAGAAAATCTGGAAAAGGCGTTTCCAAATTTGGAGATAATGTCAAAACAACAATTTTTAGACAATAACACCGAGATAATTACTGATACTTTTTTGCCAATTATCGAAGTCCTTCTGATCATCGCTGTAGTAATTGGTATTGCCGTAATCGGCTTGACAATTTACACAGCGACAATTGAAAAAAGCCAGGAATATGGGGTTTTAAAGGCGATAGGTTATAGCAATCTTCAGCTCTTTAGTATTGCATTAATTCAATCGTTAGTTGCTGGTATTATCGGGTTGATTGCTGGAAGTATTTTGACTATTTTGGTTGTAAATCTGGCAACATATGTTACAAGCGCTTTTATTTTTGAACTTGGATTTCCTGAAATGATGGCGGTGATCAGTATGGCCCTTGGGATGAGTATTGTAGCAGCATTTATCCCGCTCAGACGCCTATTAAGTATTGATCCGGCAAATGTTTTTAAGGTTTAAAATCTATGAAAAATTTATTAGAAATTGAAAATTTGACTAAAATTTTTAACCCCGGAAAACATGCCGAAGTGAAGGCCGTATCAGAGATTGATTTAGCAGTCAAAACTTCAGAGGTTGTATTAATAATGGGCCCATCGGGAAGCGGCAAGACCACTCTTTTGACAATGATTGGTGGACTGCTTAACCCGACATCCGGTTCTGTCACGCTTGATGGAAAAATAATTAGTAAATTTAATCAGAACGATCTGACTGAATTTCGGCGAGAAAACATCGGCTTTATTTTCCAATCATTTAACTTATTAAGAAATCTGTCGGCTGTTGAAAATGTGATGGTTGCTTATTTTGGAAAAAATAATTCTCGCGAAGGGGCAAAAAAACTTTTAAATCGTTTAGAGTTAGGTCAACGTCTAAATTTTAAGCCAAATGACCTTTCCGGCGGGGAACGCCAAAGAGTTGCGATCGCCCGAGCATTAATTAATAACCCAAAAATAATTTTAGCCGATGAACCAACGGCCAATCTGGATAAAAACATTGGTCATGAAGTAATGCAATTACTCTGTTCAATTGCTTGTGGGGAAGGCAAAAGTGTAGTTATCGTTAGTCATGATGAAAGAATTCGTGATGTTGCTCACCGCATTATTCAAATTGAAGACGGCAAAATTGTCAAAGAAGAAAAAGGCGGTCATGATATGGCTTGTAAAATGAAATAAATTAATAATAACAGGACTCACGCAAAGGAGTTCAAGCTTTAGCTTGTTTGTAAGCACGCTGAAGCGTGGACTCCAATGGTTTTGCGTAAGTCCTGTAATAATTAAAAAGGAGTTCTTATGATGGGTGCTGATTACAATTCAATGATGGGGTCTTATGGCGGAACGATGATGTTATTTGGCTGGTTGGCCTATATTCTTATTGTCGTTTTGATTTTTTTAAGCATTGCCGCCCTTTGGAAGTATTTAAATAAGTAATCAACTATTTGGCTCGGCTAATTCTCCTCTGGTATTTTAGTGGCATTTATCGGAATGTTCCTTTTTTTCAGACGAATGATTGTTTTGACCGTGCATCCCTTTCATCATAAAAATATGAATAAATGGACAGGCAAAAATTATCAGCCATGGAAATAGTGAGGCAATTCTGACCCTGAATAATATCAGAAAAAATGAAATACCAATTATAACCAACAAACAAATTATTATTATTTTCTTCATATATTTTACCTTTTTAATAATGCATCAATTTTTGCTTTTAACTGATTGAAAGATAGCGCTCCTTCAAGCTGTTCAATGTTTCCATCTTTATCAATCAGATAGCTTGCTGGAGTACCTTTGATTTTTAGATTGCTACCATCTACAATGTCTACTTCAACTCGGTCAATTAATTTTTGGTTTGTGCGATTTTGGTTAAATAGATCTATATTCAGCCCCAGTTCAGTAGCATATTTAATTAATTCTTCTTTAGAAAGTCCCTGACCATCGGGTTTCGAATTGGCCACTAGTTTATCATGAAATTCCCAATATTTGCTTTGCGCTCCTGCTGCTTCAGCTGCAACCGCCGCTTCTTTTGCGGCGGGATGAGAAGGTAGTGGAAAGTGCCTATAAACCCACTTGACTTCATTTGGATAAGCGGCGAGAACTTGATTTAAAGTTTTGTCATAGTCAACGCAGTAAGGACATTGATAATCGGAATAATTAACAATAGTAATTGGCGCTTTTTCGCTACCCTTAATGTTATCGTTGCTCTTTACGGCTAATATTTCACGGGTGATCGAGTCGGGACTAGATATTATTTCACCATCGCTACTACTTGAGCTCTTTTTGCTTATGATTATAATCCCGGCAATTGCAACTGTAATTGTAATGATAATCAACAAAAATTTTATAATATTATTCATCTTTTTCTATTCTAGTTAAACTATTATTTTCCAATCATCCCTGAACTTATTCGAGCAAATTCCAAGAACAAAAGTGTAAACCCGATTACCATAATTATTGGCGCAATAATTGAAACCCAGTTTCTCTTGAACGGTTTAAATCCTCTGAGTAGAATTGAATTTGAGACAACGGAGATCGAGCTCAGCGCCATTGCAAGTCCTGCAAGTTCTGGTTTCAAAACAAGTCCTATCCCAACAAAAATTCTAGCGGCAATTGGGATGCCAATAATATTATAAAAGAGAGCAAAAAACATATTTTGTCTAATCTTACTCATTGTCTCTTTTGATAATTCAATTGCCACGACTACATCTCTTAGATCATTTTTGATAATGACTATGCCACCAGTTTCCATTGCAACATCAGTACCTGATCCCATAGCAATACCAAGATTGGCTTGAGCAAGAGCTGGTGCATCATTTATACCGTCGCCAACCATTGCTACGATTTTACCACTCTCCTGTAATTTCTTTACCTCATTTGCCTTGTCCTCTGGTAAAACCTCGGCAAGCACATTGGTAATCCCAACTTGTTTAGCAATCGCATCCGCGGTTCGCTTATTGTCGCCTGTTATCATCCAAAGATCAATACCCATTTTTTTAAGTTTTTCAATCGCCTCCTTGGAGGTTTCTTTGACCGTATCTGCAACGCCGATCACGCCAAGAATTTCTTTTTCAGAGGAAAGGATCATAACTGTCTTACCTTCCCCTTCAATTCTTGTGACTTTTCGGTCTATTTTATCAATATCTAGTCCAACTATATCTTTAATTAATCTTCTATTTCCAAAATAATATTTTTTCCCTTTGATTTTACCTTCAACACCATGACCGGGAATCGCCTTAAAATCATCAACCTCATCTGGTTTAATTCCTTCTTCGTCCGAATATGACATGATAGCTTCAGCCAAAGGATGCTCGGATGATTTTTCCAAAGATGCAGAAATTTGGAGAATATCGTCTTCGTCGGTATTGGAAAAAGACAAAATGCCCGTCACTTGTGGTTTACCGTTAGTTAATGTACCAGTTTTATCAAAAATAATTGCATTAATTCTTTCAGCTGATTGAAGTGGTTCGCCACCCTTAATTAAAATTCCATATTCAGCCCCCTTGCCTGTTCCAACCATAATTGCAGTCGGAGTTGCCAATCCAAGAGCACAGGGACAAGCGATAACAATAACAGCAGTGAAAGCCATTAAGGAAAAAGTAATACCTGCTCCCAAAAGAAGCCAGACAATGAAAGTAAGTATTGCCAAACAAATAACAGCCGGTACAAACCAAGAGGAAATTTTATCTGCAAATGCCTGAATTGGCGCTTTTGATCCCTGTGCTTCTTCGATTAGGCGAATTATCTGAGCCAGAGTCGTCTCTTGCCCAATTTTGGTTGCTCTAAACTCAAAACTACCGGTCTTATTTATTGTCGCCCCAATAACGGTATCACCGGGATTTTTTTCAACAGGGATGCTTTCTCCTGTAACCATTGATTCATCAAGTGCAGAAGAACCCTTAGTAATTACACCGTCAACTGGAACTTTTTCACCGGGACGAACGATGATTGTATCATTATGAATAACTTCTTCAATGGGAATATCAAGCGTTTTGCCATCCCTGATGACTCTCGCGGTCTTGGCCTGCAATCCCATTAATTTTTTAATTGCAGCACTAGTTTTGCCCTTAGCTTTTGCCTCTAACCATTTACCAAGAATAACAAAAGTGATTAAAAATGCAGCGGTTTCAAAATAAAGATCAAATATTTTTAGACCTCCGATACCAATAATACTGTTTTTGGTAAAAGCAAAAATGAGAAAGTTAATTAAACTATAAAAGTAAGCGGTCGAAGTACCAATCGCTATAAGAGAATCCATATTGAATGTTCTCATCTTGAGTGATGACCACATACCTTTGTAAAAACCGGCACCAATAATAAATTGAACCGGAGTTGCAAGAACCAAGGAAACAATGCCAAAATACGGTGGGAGAATATTACCACCAGGCAACCACTGGAAAAAATCTAGTAACATAAAATAGAGCATTGGCAAGGAAAATATCAAGCCAAATAAAAATTTTCTCCAAAGCTCACGAATTTCATGTTCTCTTTTTTTGCCTTCAAATTCCGTATCCTTCTCATCGACCAAAGTCGCTTTATATCCAGATTTTTTTACCCCAGCGATTAGATTCTCGATATTTGTTTGACCTTCATCAAAAACGACCAATGCTTTTTCTGATGCAAAATTAACATTTGCTTTCTTAACTCCAATAATTTTCTTCAGCGACTTCTCAATGATTCCAGCACAAGAAGCACAGTGCATACCGGAAAGCGAAAGCGAAACTCTTTTATCGGGATCGCTATCAGAACCAGAAGCGCTACCAGAACCAGTGGAATCTTGTGCTTCACTTTGGCTTTCCAATTCTTTCGCAGAATTCGAATTGTCTCTTGATATATCAAAAATATGAGACACATCAATGCCCTTAATAAATCGGTCTATGAATCCTTTTGGTTCGATATTTTCCGGTAAATTAAAGTTAGCCGATTTGTCATTTTTTATTTTACCTTCAAATATTGGTCGCCCATCATTATCCTGAATGATTTTCCCCTCGGCTTCAATTTTTGATTCGAGCTTTATTTTTACCGGCTTGCCATTTGCAATACTTTTATTTTTAATTTCTACATCGGACTTGCTACTTTGGCTGTCGTCCTCCATCACTTCATCAATAATTTCTGGTTTATATCCTTCCTTTTTAATAACTTCAATAATTTTTTTCGAATCAATTTTGTCAGTATCGTAAAAAACTTCGCCACTATTTTTTTCAAAGCTAACTTCAACATTAAAAACTCCCGGCAATTCGCTCAACTCATTTTTGATAATTTTTTCACAAGAGTCGCAATGCATCCCCTCTATTTTTAAAATAAGTTTATGTTTCATAATTTTCCTCTAATTAAATTACATCATAACCAGAACCAGAAAGCGCACTCCTGATTTCAGCTTTATCAATAATCCTGTCAGCAGTAACGACAGAATTTCCACTAAGTTCAATTTTTACATCATTAACACCGCTAATCTTGCGAATATAACCAGAAGCCAATTTAGCACATGCCATACAAGTGAGACCTTTGATTCCAAAATAATTATTCTCCATAAATACTCCTTTTTTTCTTATTACCACTACCTATGGTATAGGTAGTGAATAGTTTTGTCAAGCATTTAATTAATCAACCTCAAGATTTTGCATTCTAGGCCACAATAATTTCCCCTCTTGGTACCCCCATGCCACATGTTATTTCGTAAGTACCTTTATTTTTTGGGGTAAATTCAAAGACAATTTGTTCATCGGTATGTAAATTGTATATCTCTTCGGTTAACCCTGGTATAGTTATTGAGCTCATGCACCCATAAGCATCTTCCTTAACTGCAACTTCGAATCTTACTGGTTTATTAACTTTTACATTAAATTCACTTGGGTTAATATCTTTTTTGCTAGAAATATAAGTCGTTTTAATTTCCTGAATATCGGCTGAATTTGAAGCAGTATCATTCGAAGAATTTGATGTCGTTGGGCTTGGTTGTGAATTACTACTGTCTGGAGTAGTAGTTTCAGATGGTAAATCATTCTTAATTACATTGAATTCCCCAGTGTACATTCCCATTAAGCAGGAAAATTTAAGTTTACCTAAATCCTTTGGAGTAAACTCAATCGTATTTTCACCTCTTTGGAGATATTTTTTAATTTTAAGTTTGGGAATTGTAATCGATGAAGCGCAAGAATCCGACTGGGAGTCAATCAGCCATTTAACTGGAATATCTTGCTTGATCGTGAACTTGTTTGGTCTATATCCGCCGGCAAGTTGGACCATTTTAACAACTTGAACTCCATTTTCCAAAGTAACATTCGAATCATTTTGATTTTCCTCCCCAGTAGCGCTTTCATTGCTTGGTAGATTTATTTTCCAGCCAGTTAAATTGATGCCATTTCTAATATTCAAAATTGCCAAAATAGTAACTAATAGGCCAGCAAATTTAAAAAATTTTTTAGCAGATGCTCCTTTAAGCACCGAAGATAGTCCGCCAACCCCCAATAGCCCAGGAGTAGTTCCTAGGGCAAATACTCCCATAATCAGTGCACCAGACCAAAAATTTCCAGTACTCATTGCATAGAGTTGCATGGCTTGTGTAAAGCCACAAGGCAAAAAGAATGTAAGCGCACCGACTATCATTGAGTTTATATGACTATACTCTTTTTCATGATGTTTTTTAATTCCTAGCAACCTCGCAATTCCTGACGGGAGCGTTAAACCACCATTTGAAATACGAGGAAATATTTCAGTCAGTTGCAATCCAAGAATTAGCATTACCAAACCAACAACGATTATTAAAATACCCAACACGGTACCAGATAACTGAAATACTTTGCCCATTAAGCCGATAATCCCACCCAGTAAAAAATAAGATAAAATTCTTCCAAAGTTAAAATATAAATGGGGTCGAAATTTTTGTATTGCTGTTGCTTCCGGATGCTTTTCAGCATGTTTGGCGGAAATTCCAAGGACTAAACCTCCGACCAGCGCCATGCATGTTGAAACACCGGCTGTTAGGCCAATGACTAAAACAAAAAGCAAGCTCGCAGGATTGCCCGATCCAGCACTGATATTAAAAAGCCCAAATTTTTTGCCAATTAAATAGAATGAAATTAATAATAGTGCCGAGACAAATAAATCATAATAATCGACTAAATTTTGACTCAACCATGAATTTGAATCATTAAACCCAACTTCATAACCGGCCTCAATCACCGCAGATTTGATCTTACCCATATCAAGTGGATGATGTGAATAAACTCTGGCTTCAGCATTTTTATAACTAACAGAAACATTTTTAATATCCTGATTTTCCTTCAATTTCTCTTCGATTAGTATCTCGCAAGATCGACAGTGCATTCCTTTTATTGGAATAATTGTTTTATTCATAATTTTTCCCTCACTAGTTCATAACTTATTATTTATTTGCCAATTTAGAAACTTTTAATATTTCTTCGATCATTTTCTGTTTCCTTTTTTCGTTATTAGTGTTCATTGCATTTTTAAAACAGGTATTTAAATGTCCCTCCATTAAAATTTGATGAGCCGATTTTAAAAGTCCAATTACTGCTAAATTCTGTTGCATAACATCAATGCAATATTCGCCATTTTCAATCATCTTAATAACTTTATCAATATGACTTTTGGCTTTTTTAAAATTTAGCAATGCCCTCTCATTTTTTCCATCCATATTGTCTCCTTGTTATTACATATACCCTAGGTATAGGTATGTTACTACATTATAACGGATTGGGTTTTATTTTGTCAAGAAAATGTAGTGGTCCATAACATATTGGACTCTTGTTTATCCAAAATATAGTTATTTAAAAAATATTGCAAGGGTGTTAATCTTTTAAGTGAGGTATGTGGTTTTTCAGTGTTGTACCAAATGAGATAATTCATTAGTCCATGATTAAACTCTTCTGGTTCATAAAGGTTTTCCATATTCCATGAAATGTGCTGATCCTGAATGGTTCTGTTGAATCTTTCAATAAAGGTATTCATCTTTGGTTGGCGCGGATAGTTGTAA
This sequence comes from uncultured Candidatus Saccharibacteria bacterium, assembly GCA_964626415.1. Lineage (GTDB taxonomy): Bacteria > Patescibacteriota > UBA1384 > XYA2-FULL-43-10 > CAINNR01 > CAZVFH01. Next base: position 22,392 of record CAZVFH010000005.1, on the reverse strand, counting down.
AAGTGAGTAATATTTTGCTCTTTGACATATTCCCTGAAATGCTTTAAAAACTCCTTACCGTTGTCTGTCTGGATTCTCTCAATCTCAAATGGAGCGACTTCCCTGAATTTCTGAAAGAAATCTTTGGCTGAATTACTAGAAAGTGTTTTGTAAGAAAAAGCAAAAGCAAATCTGGTTTTAACATCTATGGCTGTAACAACATATCTTCGCAGTGAATTGATGAATATTTCAATCGCATCAATCTGAACGAGATCACCTGGTTTATCTGGTTTGTATTTACCAATACGAAGCTTCCTTTCCTTTTGGCTTTATTCCCTTAAACTTAAGCTTTCCGGTTCTGCCGTTTATGGTTGTGATTAAATGATAGTTTGGTATTTTACCATTCTGTTTTAATTCATTGATGACTCTACCTATGGTTGACTCTGATATTGTTTTAATCCCAATGTCCTTGCAATAGGCATCAAGTGCTGGTTTAATGGTTAATTTTGATACGCTTGGATGTTTTACGCGGTACTGTTCAATAAATTGGCAATGCTCAGATACAACACTCCTTTTACTTCTTGACTTTGGCGCCTTGCTTTTAAGGGCAAGAGATGATAGTTTCCCACCTGATTCTTTAAGTTTTTGCTTCCAAGAAAAGATTGTTGATTTGCCCACTTTAAATGCCTTCTTGGTTGCGAGAAGCCCGAATTCGTTAAAGAATTCGATAACTTCAATTCGATGATAAATTACTTGCTGAATTTTCCTGTCAAAGTGGGCAATGTTTAAGATGTATTTCATTAAACGACGATACCCTGATTTGAAGAAAGATTCAAGATAAATTTGTTCCATTGTGACTCCTTGGAATTAACATTACTAATTATTCCCCAGAGTCCAATATGTTAATGAACTTTTGCAGTATGGTGTTAAGATCCTGTTTAATAACTACTCTTGAGGGTAGAAACGAGATCATTTTGAGCGAAAAACACAAACTTACGAGGAGAGATAGCCAAAGCTATTTTGACGAGTAATTTGTGTTTTGTAGCCAAAATGAATCGTTTATAACTATCAGATGTAGTTGTTAAACAGGATCTAAGTTAATAAAAAAAATCAAGCAAAAATATATGCGTGATTATTCTCAAGTTGGTGAGTCGCCTGGGACTCGAACCCAGAACCAATAGCTTAAGAGGCTACTGCTCTACCGTTGAGCTAGCGACCCATGTGGTACGCCTGGAAGGAATCGAACCTTCGACTTACTGCTTAGAAGGCAGTCGCTCTATCCACTGAGCTACAGGCGCATATAAATTTATGATTTATGATTTTAGATTTATGATAAAAGATTCGGAAAAAGCAAAAAGTTTTTATTAAATTGAAAATTGTTTTTGGTACGCCCAGAGGGATTTGAACCCCCGACTTCCACGTCCGACCCGCCGCAATTTGGTACCCCCGAGAGGACTCGAACCTCTAACTCCTGGTCCGAAGCCAGGTGTTTTATCCATTATACTACGGGGGCAATACTGGCGGGCTAATCCACTGAGCTATGGGCGCATAAATAATTCAAAATTCAAAAATCAAAATGCAAAATTATTGAATAAATATTAATAATTCAGGCACGAAGTGCCTACCACAATTTTAAATTTTGATTTTTACCTGCCTGCCGGCAGGGATTTTAAATTTCTATTTGGGGTGACCAGTGGGATTTGAACCCACGACCTCCAGTGCCACAAACTGGCGTTCTAACCAACTGAACTATGGTCACCATGTTTACAATGAGTCATTCGAATTGGAGCGGGTAGCGGGAGTCGAACCCGCCTATCCACCTTGGAAGGGTGGCATAATAGCCACTATACGATACCCGCTAAAAAAATATTAGCTTGGTCGGGGAGACAGGATTTGAACCTGCGACCTCATCGTCCCAAACGACGCGCGCTACCGGACTGCGCCACTCCCCGAAATTATTAATACCCAACATAGAAATTGTAGCAAAAATCTGCCTTAATTTCAAGGTCCAAACAAAAAAAAGATAAAGTTAAAAAATTCCAACTGTCTTTTAAATAAAAACTGTAAATATATCTCGACCGAGAAATATTTACAGTCAAATAACTACTCAAATTATTGTAATATAATAGATCAAAAACTTTAACCCGAAAATACTATTTATACACCCCTTTTATTAAATTCATCCTAGTTCGCCATGAGTCGCGAATCATTTTGAGACCATCTTTTATTGGTGAAACAGTTGAATGTGGATCATCATACCATGTAACACCAGCTTCTTTAATTTTATATTTTTTATAGCGGGCGATTGCCAAAATTTCAATATCAAAGGAAAAGCGCTCAAAAGTTAAATGCTTAAAAATTTCTTTCGCCGCGTCGTGTTGAAACATCTTAAATCCGCACTGAGTGTCACGAATTCCTGGGACAGCCAAAAGTTGAATAAATAAATTGAGGCATCGACTACCAAGTCGTCGAACAATTCCTTGGGGATGAGCTAATTTTCCACCCGCAGAATAACGCGAACCGATAACAACGGGAAATTCTTTTGCCTCTTTAAGTAATCGATCAGCAAATTTTATTGGTGTGGAGTTATCAGCATCAGTAAAAAGTATATATTCTCCCTTGGACGCTAAAATTCCTTCTTTAACAGTGTAACCCTTGCCTTTGTTAAGTTTTCGATCAATATATACTAAATTTTTAAATTTATCTTTATATTTCTTAACTACCTCACCTTGATTATCCGGAGAACCGTCACTGACAACTATCACCTCAATTAAAAAATCATGAATTTTCTCGTATGCTAAAATCGCTTCAAGCGACTTGTGAATTCGTTTTTCCTCTTTGTAGGCCGGAACCACAATTGACAAAAATGGTTTATTATCCATATTTCTCCTTAAAGAACTACATTATTATCATTTGTCATAATATCATAATTTGTAATTGGATATGGCGATTCGGGTGGATTATTAATTAAATCGTCTGGCGTAATATGAAATATTAACATCGATGAACCAACAACGGCAATTGGTTTATAATCATCAAGCCAGTCATAAGACCATTTACCACCTTCTTTGCCTTGAAGTTTGGACATCTGATAATATGTTGCTGAAATTGCAAACCAGCCACTTGATGGACCAAAACCCGATCGCCAAGTGACAGCATCAGGTATATAATATTTCGGAACTCCACCACCAAAGTAATCAATTTTCGGATTTTTAATTTTATTGTCTTCTAGGTATTTCGCCAAACGTTTCAAATCCTGACCCCAATCAAGAGAGGAATCAACCATCATTTTGTAACCGGAAGTGCCGGTCGTGAATACATTAAAATAACCAAGATAATTTGGATACCTAAGTATTATCGGGGTGGCGAGTGAAATAACTACGATGATTACACAGATTGACGACACCAAACTTTTAGAGTTGATGATTTTAGAAAATACTAATCCGATAAATAAATAAAGAAGAGGAAGTGTGGGGATCAGATGACGAGTTCCAATATTTAGTGAACCAGCAATTGAAATTCCCCAGTAAAATACTATTGGCACAATCAACACCCAAACAAGCCACGACTCCGTTGGTTTTTTAATTTTTCGAATAAAAGCATATACCACCGAAACAAAAGTTAAAAATAAAATAATAAATGGTGTCTTAATCAACCAAGCAACTGGAAAGAACCATGAAATTGACTTGTCAGAAAAATGCCCAAGAATAAAAGTTGAGTTTCCACCGGCAACTCGACCGAAAACCAACATCACCCCAAGCAAAAAGTGACCAAGCGCTCTGGAAAATGGATTGCCAACAAAATGATAAAGAAAATTGCGGAAAACCAGAGTCCCTGAATCATTTGTAAGATTGTTTAGTATTACCTGTTTTTCAATTTCTGCCGGCGTTGACCAAACCATTGGAATATATACCAACCAAACAACAACTAAAGAGATTGCGGAGATTAAAATAAGCGAACCAAAGTTTCGGAAAAAAGCAGAGAAGTAACCGATACCTCTTTCTTTTTTGTCATAAAAAGATCTGGCAATTATCAAAATAAAAAACATTGGATAAAGCAAGAAAGCGGAAAATTTTAGAAGTTCAGCAATTCCAAGTGCAATACCGGCAAATAGTAAATACTTTAGTCCCCTTTTTTCTGTGTATTTCCAAAAAGCGTAAAGTGCAAAAGTAAAACCGAGAGCGGCGGCAACATCAGTCGTTACCAAATGCCCGTGAGCCAAAATTTCCGGCGAAAAAGAGTAAAGAAAAAGAGCAAGTAGGCCGACTTTTCTGCCAAGCGCCTCTGATCCCCAAATGTAGATTAAAATGCCAAGCAAAATAGCAAGAAACAACATTGGCAGTCGCGACCAGTATAAAATCTGGTCGGCGTCGTTGCCGGAGTGATATAACATATACCAACCATTATCCCATTGATTTATCCCCTCCCAACTCCAATCGTCTTTTGGATCAGAAATGTTTAAAAATGAAAGCGGAACACCGGCGATAAATTTCGCCAGTGGCGGATGTTCGGGATTTAAGCGAAAGTCGTGGAATTTAACGTAAGAATAACCGGCGGGAATGTGAGCGACTTCATCAACGATCGCCGAATCGTTTTTAATCAGAAAAAAGGAAATTGTCGAAAAAATTAAAAGTAAAAGTCCGGCAATTAAATTATATTTAAAATTAGAGATCTTTTCTTTGCGCTCATCATCTGTTAAATCTTTTATGCCTTCATTTTTATAAGTCCAAATTTTGTTAATAAAAAAGTTCCAGACAAGTGCGGCACCAGAAGCAAAAAATAATCCAATAATACTAGAGTGATTTGCAAGCGAAGTGCTGGCAACGAAAGAAATCACCGATTTAAAAGTGAGATAATTAACAGCAAAACCAACAAAACTAACCGCAAAAAAACGCACGAAGTATATGCTGATTTGGTAGAATTTTAAATTTTTATCTTTCAGTCCGGCAAAGAATTCCGAACGAAATGTCCAAATTGAGTTTAAAACAAAGCTGTTTGTGGCCGCAATAATAAAAGAAATTGCCTTGGCAAGAAGTCGATCATCGGGAATAATGAAATATACCAAAGCATAAAACACCAACCAATCAACTAGAGTATTTGCCACTCCAACAACTGCAAACTTTAGAAACTGGAATATACTTTTTGTTTTCATAACCCTCCTAAAATAAATCAAAATTTAAATATCAAAACGCAAAATGACAATGTAAAATTTTAAAAATTTCTGATTTTATTTTTTGTATTTTGACTCATTTTGATCTCTTTTAAATTTTAAATTGTAATTTTGATTTTTGCATTTTGCATTTTAAACTTTCCTATACTTCCGACTTTCGTACTTTTATTGTAACACGAAAGACCTTTGGTTTGATGCCCAACATCAAACGAGTTTGCGAGTCAAAGGCCGGAAGTGCAGAAAAAAAGATATTAGTGATCGGAAGCATTATCGGAGTTAAAATCCAGTCGAAAAATATTCGGAAATTAGTTGCTTTGCTTTTTCTTCTCGGTAAAATTAATAAAGTTGATATTACTAGCGACACAATTATGCCCAGATAAGCAATAGCTACAATTACAGAATAAATATGCTTGAAATTATAGGCAAAAACCGTATTTCCAAACTCCGGATGAATTACAAGCGGCATCCAGGAGAAAATCGCAAGGACTATCGAACCGGTTGACCAGCTCCAATGTGCTTCAAAGAGAATCAAAGAATTTGCCAATCGATCAAACCAATAAATTTTTTTATCTTTGAGAGCATGATTAAAAACATAGGGAATATCAGATACTCCCCAAGACCAACGACGTTTTTGTAAATATTGCTCCTTGATTGTTGCAAATATTGTCGCTCCCAGTATCGCATCTTGATAAATCGGAACAAAAATTGGCACGACACAATGATTGCCATGAAAAACAAAATATGATCGCCAAAATTGGTGACCATCCTCAACAATTGTCGTTTTTGACCAAAAATCAGTGGCACAAAGTGCGTCAAGCGATTGGGTGTGAGCGGAAAAATTTCGCAGACGCGACGGACGCGAGGCAACAACCATCTGCCAAAAAGATGACCCCATACCGATAAGCCGCATTGGCATCGGCACATCCCAAATGTTATTAAAATACATCGGAAGTGGCTGAAAACTTTTGTGCATCGGATCTGGGATTGTTAAATACTTATAAGTTAGACATGATAAATATTTTTTATCCATTATGTTGTCAGTATCCATATTGGTAACTAAAACATTCCGGAAAGGAATTTTTAGTTTTTCGATCTGGGGTAAAACTTCCTTCATTGCATAAGTAATATTTGGGCCTTTTCCTTTTATTTCGTCCGGCAAGCCATCCGGATGCATAGTAACAATAAAATCCAAAAACTTTCCTTGGTTTTCCTTTTTCAAAATTTCCGCATATTTTTCAGCGTTTTCCTTATCTCTTTCCTCAGTTGCAAGAACATAAATAATACGATTTTTCGGATAATCGGAATTTTGAACTGATTTAATCGAACCACGGATTATTTCGATATCCTCTTTGTATGTCGGCACCAAAACAATATGGTATATTTTCTGCCACTCGCCATTTGGCGGCAATTCTTTTAAAAGCGAGATCCAATCGGTCTTCATCTCCATGACGTGAAAACAATATCCGGCAATTAATCGGCCTGACATAAAAAAGATCCTAACTAGCCAGAGAACGATATAAAAAATCATAATGATTGCTAACCACGACGGCGAAAAAATCGCCAACAAAAAAAGTCCGATTAATGTCAGCCACGCCGTAGCTCCAGGCAAAATTTCAAAAAGTCGTGTAAGTTTTTTATTATCCATTTGGATTTCTGTAAGTTAAAAAAAGAACAAGCAAAAATAAAATGTCTACTGATATTGTAGCAACATTAAAGGCGAAAGCCAAAATTAATTTTTTTCGAGCGACCAGCAAGGATAATATAGTGTTAAGAAAAAATATAAAACCAAGAAATGTTAATATCGGTAAAAACTGCGAGGTTGCCCAAACACCGGCATTTTTTACCAGATATAAATAAAAAAGATAAAAAGTTAAAACGGACGCCAAAAAAGCAACGGTGAGGAGTCGCCAAAAAATTACTTTTTTATTTTTTTCTTCGGTTATTTCTGCCATGATTTTCTACTTTGATTGTATCAGAAAACTTCTATCACAAGCAACCAACTTGACAATTTTTGCTTTCTTTAATAATCTAGTTCTAGCTACTATTAATTAAAAGATTGAGTTACCGATCTGTCATGCTGAACTCGTTTCAGCATCCCAGCAATCGATTACTGAGATCCCGAAATAAATTCGGGATGACAGAAAAATGCATTTCGTAATTCAAGATAATTTATAATTGGGAGTAATTATGAAAAACTTTTTCTATTTTATTGTCGTTGTTGCGGTTGTTATAACCATTGGTGTCTTATTTTATAAGTCCAGCAAAAGCAAAACCACAAATAGTTCAGAATCTGCCACATCAGCATCATTATCAATCGCTAACGATGTTATTGTTGACAATCCGATTGCCACCCTTTATTTCGGCAATGGTTGTCCTCATTGTAAGAATTTAGAGGACTGGCTTGAAAAAAATAATATCGCTGACAAAGTCAAATACAACAGAAAAGAGGTTTGGTACAATAAAACAAATTCGGCAGAGCTGTCAAAAAAAGCTGAGATTTGCGGGCTTAAGAGCGATGAAGTCGGTGTCCCATTTTTGTTTGACGATGCGACAAGCAAATGTCTAACCGGCGAACCTGATATTGAAAATTATTTTAAAGGAAAAATCAATGAATAAGAAAAATATATTACTGGCTACATTTTCGCTAATTTTATTCTCTCCAATAAAAAGTTTTGCACTTTGTCCTGTTTGCACTGTTGCAATCGCCGGCGGGCTCGGACTTTCCCGCTGGTTGAAAGTTGATGACACAATAAGTGGGATTTGGATTGGAGCATTAATCGCTTCTTCGATATTTTGGGCGATTAATGTTTTAAACAAACGCCGTATTTACTTTTTTGCCCGCGATTTTATCATTTCATTTTTGTCATACGCCGTAATACTTTTACCGCTTTATTACGGCGACATTATCGGCCATCCACTTAATGTAATTTGGGGCTTGGATAAATTGATTGTCGGAATAATTTTTGGCAGTATAATTTTTATTTTATCGGTCGGAGTATATATTTGGCTGAAAAAAAATAATGACAACCATCCTCACTTTGCATTTGAAAAGATCATCATCCCATTAAGCTCACTGACAGTTGCCAGTTTAATTTTCTTTCTGATTACGAAAAAATGAAGTATAAACTCTCACTGATCTATCATCACTGATTGTCACAGATTTTTATATCAGTGATTATCTGTGACAATAAATCTGTGGTAGTTTTTACTTCCACTTAAAGGAAACAAGAGAATGAAAAAAGTTGATTCGAAAGATATTCAAAATTTAATTTCTGGCTTTGGTAAATTAAAAAAAGATCACCAGCTGGATTTATCTGCTGACGAAGATCTTTCAATTGCGGTGATGAATTTAATTTCAATTGAGGAACACTTCTTTTTTACGGCGAAAAAAACCGATGATGATAAATACTTTGATCTACTTATTGGAGTTCGAGAAATCAGAAAGTTGTTGTTAAAAAAATTGATCGGTGATAAAGTCGAGGGCGAGGTTTGGTGTATTTCAAAACATTTGCTTGCTTCTTCAATGCGCCTGATGGAAGTTGGGACCAAGCTTTTAAGTCGAGGAAAAAAGAAAGAGGCAATGGAACTTTTTGAAAAATCTTATGATCTATACTCTTTATTTTGGGGGGTGAATTTGAAAAAGATCTCAACAAAAAACTTCAGCAAAATTTCAGAGAAGTCGTTGAATAATAAGGATGTTACAAAATCTGGAGCTCTGTCAAAATTCAAAGATCTAGTGAAAAAAGTTATTGATTGTTGCATTGAATAGTTTTTTTGTCCGGACACAACAAAGAGTCATCAATTTCTAAAATTTCCCTTCTTCTTTATTAATTTTTTCTTTTTTGGTAAATAAATTCTTATACGATTTGCGTCGATCGTTGAATATCTTACAAAATTTGTTGCTAGATTTATGCAGTTTGAGTTTAATAAGTTTTGGAACCGATAGTCAGATTCTAACTGACGACCTTCACTTTATCTGCCCGCCAATTGCCTGGAGCCGAAACCGGGATTCGAACCCGGGACCTCTACTTTACGAAAGTATTGCTCTACCAACTAAGCTATTTCGGCTTTTGGAGCGGGTGATGGGATTTGAACCCACGACCTCATCCTTGCCCGTCCTCCGTAGAAGTAGATGGAGCAGTAGACCGGACTCGAACCGGCGATCTTCTCCTTGGGAAGGAGACATTCTACCAGCTGAACTACTACTGCAACTTCTACTTCGGAGGATGGAGGAAGGACGCATTCTACCTGCCCGCAATGCTACGCATAGCGTTGCAGGCGGGCCACTAAACTACACCCGCAAATATACTTCCATGCTAGCAAATTTTAGCTATTTACTCAACATCATTCTTGTTATAAGATGAATTAGAAGGAGCTTTATGAATATAATTGATTTAAAAATTGAGGCAAATATCCCCAACTGGTGGGACAAAAGTTTTGATTATAATGAGGACTTGGAAAAAATTAAAGCGATTGGTGACAAAATTGGACTTGATCATGAATTCTTGATTTTAATTGGCAATGGCGGATCAATTACTTCATCAATCGCCTGTGGTATATGCCAAAAAATTGATTCATTTGTTGTCGACTCGCCTGATCCGGCATTTTTGCGAAAAATAAAATCTCAGTGTCTAAAAGAAAAAACTCTAGTTTTGGCAATATCGAAATCTGGAAATACTGTTGGAGTTATTGAGTCGCTTTTGTATTTCGCCGATTACAAAACAGTCGTGGTTACTGATAACCAAGAAAGTTTGCTCGAGCAGATGGCAGAGAAAAATAACTGGCAGATAATTGATCATCCAAAAATTGAGGGTCGTTTTTCCGGAAATACTATAGTTCAATATTTAAAATCATATTTGTGCGGAGTTGATATTAATAAGATAAAAATTGGTTTTAAAACTGGTTATAAAAACCGCGATCCTGCTTACTCACTAGCGAAATTTTATTTTGACAAAGAAAAAAAGGGCTACAATGAAGTATATATTAGTTGTTACCCTTGGCTCCTTAATGGTTTTCGAAATTTAATAATTCAGCTGATGCACGAATCAGTTTGCAAAGATGGAAAGGGTCAAACATTTTACTTCTCCGAAGCGCCGGAGTGCCAACATCACACGAATCAGCGATTTCTTGGCGGAAAGAAAAATGTCATCGGCACTTTTATAAAAGCCAATAAATTTTTTGACGACAGAAAAATCGAGGCTCCAGAAAACCTTAAAGATATTTCAGCAAGAGGATTGAAACTCGACGACTTGGCGAAACTAACTTATCAACAAGCGTTGAATTTAGAATATACCGGAACAAAAATGGAGGCTGATCGACTAGAAATTCCAAATGTTACGATAGAAATTGAAGAAGTAACAAATTACTCAGTTGGTGAATTAATTGCTTTTTGGCAACTGGTCGCTTTTTATTCAGCAAAACTCCGCAATGTTGATCCATCAAATCAACCAGCGGTTGAAAATTCAAAAAAAATCATAATTGATGAGATTAAGAATTTAAACTAAAAGTTCGAACCAACCGAAAATCCGACCTCGTAGGTCGGATTTTCGGTTAAGATAAGTAGAACTATTTGATTTCAATTATTTTGACTATTTTTTTTGCTTCGCCTTCGAGGTATTTTTTACCCCGCCAAAGTTTGTAACCATCACCTTTTTTCCGTGGCATCAGATGGAGATGGAAATGATTGACAACTTGACCGGCAACGGAACCGGTGTTGACACCGATATTGAAACCTTCACCCAAGCCAGATTCGACAATTTTTTTGCCGATTTTTTTCGCGACTTTAATAATTTGGCAGTGTATTGCATCTGGTGTCGTCAAAAAATCATCGAAATGTTTTTTTGAAATAACCAAAACATGCCCCGGATTAACCGGCAAAATATCAAGAAATGCTAAAATCTCGTTATCTTCGTAAATTTTATAACTCGGAATCTCACCAGCAACAATTTGGCAAAAAATACAATTGGTCATTTTTCTCCTATTTGAGCTTATTATAAACCTAAAATAACATTTTTTGTTTTTAAAATCAAATTTTCTTGCATTTGTATTTTGGATTTTGATATAATTAAAATGTTCTAGTTATTAACAAAAGGAGAGAGCATGGCAGAGGAAGAGAAAAAGGCCGAAGCCCCAGCACCTGCGCCGGCACCAGCAGCAACTGCTGGCGGGAAAAAAGTTAGCTGGGTTATGGCATTGGTTTTGTCGATTCTGTTCGGATCGCTTGGTGTTGATCGTTTTATGATGGGTCAAGCAGGAATGGGAATTTTGAAACTTATCACCGCCGGCGGTTGCGGAATCTGGTATATTGTCGATATCATCTTGATTGCAACAAAGCACCAATTTCCAGGTGTTGAGTGGACGGACTAATTATCCGGTGATTGTATTCTCTTAATTGATTATTTTGTTGACTAAAATTAAAAAGATATTTTTTGAGTTCTTAAGTTTAGGAACGCCCAGAGCGATTGTTTTTGACATCGCTCTGGCGTTTTTTGTTCTGGCAACAGTTCCGACGACTTTTTGGGAAAATTCACCACAATTATGTCTTTGGAGAGGAATTGTCCTACCTTTAATTTATCGCGGAAAATGTCCGACTTCGGGAATTTTTGCCGGTTGCAATTGCCCGGCCTGCGGACTGACCCGAGCAACATCTCGCCTCTTGCATAGCGACCTAAATGGCGCTTATAAATACAATAAATTAGTTTTTATTATCTTTAGCATAATTCTTGTAATATTTTTTATAAATCTTTGGAAAATAACTTTTAAACAAAAAAGGTTATCCGATTGAATAACCTTGAAAAAAATATTATTCTGGTAAAACAAGTCCCTCGACTTTTTTGGGATCAAGTATAACATCTCCCGGCAGAAACAATCTATAAAGCATACCACCTTCAAGGGACAAGATGGTGATCCTGCCATCACCAACATCATCAACACGGGCAGTACTCAAAGGGATTCGATAGAGTAAGTCGCTTTCAATCACCCATCTCACTGGGGGTGTCGGGAATCCCTGACCTTTGGCCAACCACTTAAATTGTACAACCAAATCTGCAAATTCACCTTCTCCATATTTTCTAATCTCTTCAATTTCACCACGATAAATTTCTGTGTCACCTCGAATTTCAAGTTGCCCTCTAATATAATCTTGAAGTCCATCGGTTTGTAAGACAATCGCAGGCATGTTTTTTGCCCCCTTCGTGGGATTCATCACAAGCACTATTAATAGTGCCAAAAAACTCCAAAAATGTCAAAATTGTTGCGGAATACGGAATAATTTGCTACAATTTTGTTTGGTTGGGATGTTTGGTTATTGTCCTGAAGGGATACTAAACTTGTCGAAGGATTTCTTGATTATTGGTTATTGTGTTTTGGGGTCGTAGTGTAGTGGTTATCACGTCTCCCTGTCACGGAGAAGATCGCCGGTTCGAGTCCGGTCGACCCCGCCATTCGACTCCCCGCCAATTGGCGGGTCGCTCATGGTCTCCGACCAGCGAGAGAAGCGAGTCGAATGCCCTGAACGAAGTTGAAGGGCTAAAAAATATGAAATTTTTCACTTACATTATTCTTTGTGGTATTGATAAATATTATGTTGGTCATTCATCTGATGTTGAGTTAAGATTTAAACGCCATCTAAAAAAAAAATGGAGCAAAGTTCACTGCTCAAAATATACCAGCCAAAATTCTTTGGAAACAGGAATTCGAAACAGAAATTGAAGCAATTAAACGCGAAAAACAAATCAAAGGTTGGACGCGAAAAAAGAAAGAAAATCTAATAAATGGAATTTGGAAATAAAAATAGTCGCTCTGGAAGCGGTTATTTTCTATTGGATAAATTTTAATGAATTATGTTCTAAATCATTGTAAAATATATTATAAAGTTTTTTTTTGCATTGCTATTTATAAATGTCTATAATAATAGTAAATAACTATTTAGGTGTAAATTATGACCAATAACTTCAAATCGCCAAAACAACCCTGTCATGCGCTAGAATTATCCGAAATAATTGAAAAATTCGATTCCAGCGAAAATGGATTATCATCATCAGTGGCTAAATCTCGCTTAAAATCAAATCCTAATGTTTTACCCAAAGAACAACCATTTTCCGCAATCAATCTTTTAGTCAAACAACTAAAAAGCCCTTTTAATTTGACTTTGTTTTTTGCCTGTTTTCTGACGTTTTTGCTGGGAGATAGATTAGATTTCTCGATAATATTGGTCGCTTTTTCAACAAGTATGATTTTTGGGTTTTTTCAGGAACATAAAACAGCAAAAGTAATAAAAGCAATAAAGGATTTTGTTCAACCAAAAGCTATCGTTCTTCGTGACGGAAAGCAGAAGCAAATAGATCAAAGCGATATTGTTGTCGGTGATGTTATTATATTAAACACTGGAGATAAAATTCCAGCTGACTCACGATTAATTGAGTCCAAGGAGTTAAGAACCAACGAAGGAATTTTGACCGGCGAATCTCTGCCTTTAGAGAAGGCAGCAGCGATATTAAAGCCGGAAACAATTATCAGCGAAAGAAAAAATATCCTTTTTATGGGGACAACGATTGAGTCGGGAACCGGCAAAGCAATTGTATTTGCTACGGGATCTGAAACCGAAATGGGAAAAATTGCATCAATGGCCTCGACTATCAATTCTGAAAAGAGTTTGGAGCAAAAACGCCTTGAAAGTATTGGTGAAAATATTGGCAAAGTTATTATTGTAATAATTGTCCTTGCATTAATTATCGGAGTCGCTCGTGGTATAGGTTTTCTTGAAATATTTACAACAGTAATAGCTGTTGCCCTGGCTGCAGTTCCAGAAGGATTGCCGACTGCTGTAACTTTAATACTGGCACTCAGCGTTGCTAGAATTCTTTCAAAAGGGGTGTTAATTAGAAAGATGTCAGCAGCAGAAACACTTGGGGCAATCTCAATTATCTGCACCGACAAAACAGGAACTCTGACTCAAGGGAAAATGGCTTTAACTGGAATTTACGGTTTGACTGATAAAGCAGAGTTTGAAAATTTTGACGATTTAAAAAAAATCAACAAGGAGAGTCCTCGTTTTGAATCGTTTTCATTAAAAATTTCCACTTTATGCAGTCAGGCCTTTGTTGAAAATCCGGAAGACGACTCCGAAAAATGGGTAGCTCGCGGTCGCCCGACAGAAAAAGCCTTAATAACTTCAGCGCTAAATGCTGGAATAAAAAGAGATGATCTTCTAAAGGAGCAACCGTTGATTGCAAAGCTACTATTTGATCCGATTCACAAATATTCCGCTTCTTTTAATAAAATATCGGAAAAAGAAAACATAATTTATCTGCTCGGAACACCAGAGCTTGTTTTGTCTCAAACAAAGTATCTATATTGCGACGGCAAAGAAAAAAAGGTTGAAAAAAGTGATTTAGAAAAACTCGAAAAGTTATTCCTTGATCTTGCAAATAAAGGGCAACGAGTACTCGCCTCTGCTTACAAAAAAACTGAAGCTACAAAAATTATCCCTTATGATGGCCAGGCATTAATTGTCGATGATAAAATTGCATCTGATTTAGTTTTTGTAAGCTTTATTACCCTACATGACCCACTGCGACCAAATATCAAAGAAGCAATTTCTCTTTGTAAAAAAGCTGGGATTCGTCCGATTATCGTTACCGGTGATCACGCACTGACAGCAAAAGCAGTAGCAGAATCAATCGGAATACCGGCGGAAAATAAAAATATTATTGAGGGGAAGGATTTAATTAATTTAACCGATGCGGACAGTTGGCAAAATCTTGAAGATATCTCAATTTATGCTCGAGTCGAGCCGGGACAAAAATCAGAAATTATTCAAAATTTTCAAACCCGCGGTGAAATCGTTGCAATGATTGGCGATGGAGTCAACGATTCCCCTGCACTAAAAAGAGCCGATGTCGGTGTCGCATTGGGATCGGGAACAGAAGTTGCAAAAGAGGCCTCTGATCTTGTTTTACTTGAAGATAATTTTTACACGCTTGTGAGTGCTATTAATGAAGGGCGAGCGATAATTGATAACATTCGAAAAATCTTCACTTATTTACTTGCTGGCAGTTTTTCAGAAGTTGCTTTGATTGTATTCAGCTTAATTATTGGTTGGCCATTACCTATTATTGCCTCCCAAATTATTTGGGCTAATTTCGTTGTTGCCGGCATCATTAATTTATCACTAGCGTTTGAACCATCGGACGAAATGTCCACTCATACTCCAAAATCGCACTCTGTCCCATTTATTAATCAGGAGATGAAAAATATTATTGTTATTGTCGGAGTTACCTGCAATCTTTTACTCCTTGGACTTATGATTTATTTGAGAAATTACACCTCTTTGCCACTCGAACAGACCAGAACAATAATCTTTGCCGCCATTTCAGTCAACTTTTTGCTCCTTGTTTTCTCCTGCAAGGGTTTAAAAAAGAATATTTTCTCGGCTAATATTTTCTCTAATCATTTTTTGACATTTTCATGGATTTTTGGTGCAGCTTTTTTAATTATGGCGATTTATCTTGAGCCATTTAATTTTCTATTAAAGACCGTTCCGCTTGCATTGTCTGATTGGGCAATAATTCTTTCACTTGGTGTTCTAAATATTGTCATCATTGAAATAACAAAATGGTTTTTTGTGATTAGTAAAAAAAGTTCTCCGAGCCCAGCGACCACTTAAATCTAAATGAATGACTAATTGTTCTAATAAGGGTCTTACACAAAACAATGGAATCCACGCTCCCATCATGCTGAAATTCTCTAAAGACGACAGATAAATTCAGCATGACATATATTTTTCAGCGTTGATTCAGCGTTAAAAATCAGCGTAGTTACTTCCCAAACCACTTCTC
>CAZVFH010000005.1:4746-6305 GCA_964626415.1 uncultured Candidatus Saccharibacteria bacterium | reverse complement strand
GGTTCATCGGTCTCCCAAGAGACAACCGCCTGATATTTAACATTCTCTCCGGAACCGACAGAGGAGACCTCGGAGACAAGGTCTGAGATCTTTGGTGCTTGAGTATCTGATTGAGTGGTAAATGATGAGAGCTCACCTTGCGCCGAGTTACCAAACTTATCTTTGGAGAGGACACGGAAGGAGTAGGAGGTCTTGGCTTCAAGACCAATTAGAGTTACCGAGTGAATAGTGGTTGAATCAGCGTTGCCTTGCATTCCGGATAAAGTTCCGATTCCGTATTGAACATTAGAGTCACAATTAACATTGGTCTGCCAATTGATGGTGGCAGTGTCGAAGGTTGTTTGAAAAACAGAAACAGAGGAGACAATCGGCATTGCCGGTGTTTCAAAGACATAATTGTCGGAGAGTGTCGTGTTGCTATCGGAGTCAGTAACTGAAGCTCTGAGGTTGTAAGTTGCGCCGTTTTCAAGGTTCTCTAATTTGAAGGTGTGATCGATGTTGAAGTTTGTGTCAGTGATGCTTTTACCGTAAGAGGTTGATGTTCCATATTCAAGAACAGTTGTGGCTGCTTTGGTTGTTGAGAATTTAACCAGAGCTCCGGTCATTGTGATATCAGAGATCTTGGTGCCGGAGATTAAAAGTGGCACTCTCTCGGGGGTGGTGAAGGAGAGGACATTGGAGTAGCCGATAATCTGAATCTCATTGGCAGAGAAGGCCTTAAAGTAGTACTTTGTTTGTGGCTCTAGATTGTAAAGCCAAATCTCGTGGGAGGAAACCATATCCGGTGTGCCGACAATCTTAACCAAAGCTCCGCCATCAGCAGTATTATCCGATCCGGCGTGCAGCACTCCGGTTGAGTAGGCGACATACGAAGTTGACTGCTGGTCGGTATTCCAGCTGATTTTCGCTCGAACTCCCTGATCCTGCTTCCAGCCGTAAAGTTCAATTTGCGGATCTTGAGTTACCCCGGGCGCCGTCCCTGGCTGGGCGCCGACAACGCCGGCTGGCGGCGAAATGTCGCCGGCGGCATTTTCCGACATCACTTTGTAAGAGTATCTTTTGTTATGGTCAAGACCGTTGTCAAGATAGCCGTTTTTGGTTGTAGTGTCAATTTGAGAATAGCCGGTTTCATTAACAATTGAGCGCCAGATGTTGTAATGATGGGCACCGACCGCGTCATCCCAAATTATTACCAGACGGTATTTGCCGGTAGTAATATTTGAGGCATCTTTAACTTGGACATTCCCCGGCGCCGCCACCACATTCTTCGAGATCGTCGTATCGTTGTAGTAAAGATCTCTAAAAGTGATATAGACAATGATGGTTGAAGCGATATTCCAGTTGTTCTTTGAGGTGGCATAGGCCTCAAAGGAACAGCCGGCGCCGTTTGGCTCGTTGTTGCAAACCTTCATCTGTACTGGCGGGGAGTCCTCGGTCGTGGTAATTGTCAGATCAGCCAGATCATTTTCGACTTGGGCTTTTAAAACAAATGAGGAGTTGGCTGGATTCTTGGTATCTAGCCGAAAAACCGGCGATTCAGCGTTGGAGGAGCCCTGGCC
>CAZVFH010000005.1:2232-4646 GCA_964626415.1 uncultured Candidatus Saccharibacteria bacterium | reverse complement strand
CCAAGTTTAAGTTTAAACCAGTAGGGATTGCCATTGGTTAGGCCGGTAACATCCTGTGTCTGCCAACTGCCGGCACCGTTAACTGCCGGCCTTGGAGATGAGAGCAGGTTAAAGTCAGTGCCGTTAGTTGACTGGTAGATGTAAATCTTGGCGTTGTAAAGAACAGCTCCCTGATTATCAACCGGAACATCAAAGGGATTCTTCCACGATAATGAGAGTTTGGTGTCGCCTGGGCCGATGGTGAAGTTGTCATTAGTATTTACAGTGTGTTGGTCATTTTCATGAGTGCTTCCGGGAACATGGGTTGGCACCGAGATAACCGCCGCTGGCCAGGTAGCCGGCATAGTGGTAGAGACAACCGGATTGGGGCGTAAAGGATCGGTCTGGCCGGTTTCAAAGTTAATGTCGTAAAGTCCTTTGGTTGTAGTGTAAGTTGAGGTTGGATTAATACATTCGGCAACTTGGAGTTTTCTTCGGCCGCCCTTAAAGAGTTCAAAGCCAGAGCCGGAGAAGGTAGTTATGCCATCATCGCCCGGATTTAAAAACTGTGAGCAGTGAGCAGTGTCATTGGCGTTTAGCTTGTAGCCGGGATACTCCATATTAGTCAGAGCAGTAGTATCCGGCGGTGTGCCAGTATACCATTGGCGGTCAGCGGAGAAGAAGTAAACCAGACCCTCGCCAGTATCAGCGTTGTATTTGTAGTCAACCTTAATATTGCCCTTTTCATCAAAAGCGGTAACTTTGACCGTCTCGGTCCAGGCAGTGTCAATGTTTTTATCCCAGTTGACGCCGTCTTTGGAGAGAACTGGAGTCGTCTCTAGCAGGAAGCTGGCCAGGCCTTTTGGTTTGATGTAGATTGTATCCTCCCAATTATGAGCCGGAGTGCCGTCAAGAACCTGAAATCTTAAATTATTGCCGGCAGAGTTGCAGATGAAGCCGCTTCCAAGAAAGGTGTGAACGCCGTTATCGCCAACAACATAAGTGTAGGGGACTGAAACATCATAAGGCATTGTGCAGTCAGCATCACCGCCGGCGCCGGTCAGAACATCAAAGTAGGCGTTGCCGAGATAATTGGTTTTAGTATTGTTGAACTGGTCTCTGGCAGTGACCTGAACATCATAGGAGTGGAGAACGCCGTTTAAGATGCCGAAATCCCAAGTATCGCCGGAATAGACATAACGGGAGAAATTCGGGACTGTTTCCGGATAATTGGTAGCATTAAAGTTGTTAATGGCGCCGGGAGAAACGGTTGTGGCCGGTGACGATGCAAGAGCGACATCAGTGACGCCGTCATAGGTCTCATTGTGTAAAGTAATGGTTTGCGAGCCGGTTTGCTTAAACTGGAAACCGGAACCGACAAAGGTCTTAACTCCGTTATCGCCGCCTTCACCGGTAAAGGTATATTTGGCAGCGGAGGTATAGGGCACGACACAGGGAAAAGCGTAGGAGTCGCAGGAGGTGGTGAACCAAACCTTGGCGGCAGAGCCGCCATAATCAAACTTAACATTGTCTAAAGAATCATGGGCGGTTACGACCACATCATTGGCCGGAGTCGGAAAGGTGTTGTCAGTGGTGATGGTAGTTGGCGTGCCGGCAAGGTGGAAGTGATTTAAGTTGCCGGGATTGATTTCAATTGTTGTCGCAGCGTCGGTCCAGCCCTGGCTCGGGTTCTCAGAGACGGTTAAATTAAAGGGATCAATATATGAGTGAGTGTTTTTGTAATAGAAGGAAGCCGAGGAGTTGCCGGTGGTAATTGTTACTGATGAAATTGATAAAGTGCAGCCGGAGTTGGAGTAAAAGCCGCCGCCGGTCTGGCCGGCAGAGAGATCAAAAGTTGCATTAGCCAGAAGTTTGACTGTCTGGTCAATGGCGTTTCTGGTTTCAAAGGTCAGTATTGCTGAACAGGTGGCGGTTGCCTGCATTGTTTGATTTAGTCCGGCGGTGTACTCGGTGTGGGTAATAGCGGCAACAGTAAAGTCGTTAGGGGTTGTTTGGTAATATGTCCAATCGTTGGTGCCGGTTGGATCGCTGGCGGCAACATGCCAATAATAAGTGTGACCGTAAATTAAAGGAGTTGAAACATCAACCGTCAGCGTTGCCGTTGCCCCAGAGGTATAACCGGTACCAGCCGGATCGCCGGCGCCGGCTTGGCCGGAGTAAGTAGCAGTTATGCCGTTGTCAGTGACGGTCTGTGATCCGGATGTTTGGGTAAAGGTCTTAACATTAGTTGTAAAGCCGGAGTCATCAGCTAATTGAACGCGATAGCGAACCCAGTTGGACTCTGAATCGGTAGTGGTAAAGGTCATTGCTAGATTTTGTGATTGATCGGTGGCGTGATTTGTCGGTGTTAAGAGAGTCGGAATTGCCGGATAATTCTGGAGAGTTACTGTGCCGTCAGCGCCGGCAGAACCAGC
>CAZVFH010000005.1:0-2132 GCA_964626415.1 uncultured Candidatus Saccharibacteria bacterium | reverse complement strand
TTGGCAACAATCGAAGCCGTGCCACCGGCTTTATTGACAAGCAAATTACCAGTAACATTAATTTCAATGTGACCAGCGCCAGCGCCACCGGTTGCTTTGCCACCGCCGGAACCGGCATAGGCGACATCAGTTGAACCGCCGTAACTGGCGCCACCGCCACTACCTTCGCCAGCGCCGTTGCCACCGACTCCGCCAAAACCACCGCCGCCGCCATTAGTTGTGCCACTTCCAAGACCGAGACCGGTATCATGAATAAAGCCCATGCCGTTAGAAGAAATTGAACCCTCAACGGTTAAATTACCAGTAATGTTAAATGTCGGCCAACGGCCGGAAGTTGGCGTACCGTCATGATCTGACAAAAACATCAGCGAGGTGTTGGTTGGAATCGTCAAATCCCCGGTGTAGTTTAATGTCTGCTGTTCCACCAGTGCAAGGCGACCGTAGTTGGAGAGGGTAATACCATCAAATGTCTGAGTTTTGGTCTGGCAGGTAGCGTCACAATTCGCCCCTTCGCCGTAGAGGGTGGCATAGTAAGTAGTGTTAGTCGTGGTATTGTCAACAGTTATTGAACCATTGGTTTGACTTGTGGTTTTTTTATAAACAGTCCCTGCGCCACCATGACTGCCAGAACTGCCTAAAACTGAACAGACACCGCCATATGCAGTCATTGTTGGAGCATTGTCAAATGTCGCTCCACCACCTGTTAATATCACCGCCACTCTTCCACCTCCACCGGCAGGGGCATAACTCAAAGAGTTTCCTCCATTGGCACGAATTACTCCTCCACCAGAAATAAAACCGGTTGTAAGATAAACACTACCGCCGGAAGCCGATGCAAAATATGCGGCAGAGTCTGGGGCACCATTGGCCGAGATAGTTCCGCTTACTGTTGTTGTACCCGAAACATTTAGAATAATTGCCCCACCACCACTTGAGCTGCTATTATTCGCGCTACCCCCGCTACCTAAATCCGTGGGTGCTAATACGGATCCGTAAGTCGGTCCCACACCTTTCCCACCATAACTGCTACCACCAGGGAAAGACGGGCCTTGTCCCTTATCGTATCCTAAATAGTCAGCATTTATTGAACCATTGACCGTCAAGTTTCCTGAAGGAATTGACAAATTTAATTTATAGACTGTCGCAACTGTAGTCGAATTATCTGAATGGGAAAGTACTGCGCCAGTAGCAATAGTAAGGTTTGATAACCCCGTAAGTGTGTATGCATTACCTGATGTCCAATCAATGTTAAAAGTAGAATTTGATATAGAGAAATCCGATGGGACATTTATTGTGCCACCACGGTGAGAAATGAAACCAGCTGATGTACCAGTACCACCAGACAAAACCGAATTAGAGGCAATCGTCAAAGTTGTTCCGGTTGGAATTTGTAAATCACCGGCATGATCGACAGAAATCGTATCGAATTGCCATGATTGAGTCGAAGGAATTGGGGTACCAGTTGAAATATTGGCCGCCATACTATTATTGTCAACTTTTAGTGCCCCGTATGTCTGGCTCGGAGTTTTGGAGTAAACAGTCCCAGCTCCCCCATGACTGCCACCATTCGTTGCACTCACATTCGCACAAACTCCACCATTTGCAACAATACTGGCCATAGATAGAGAAATTGTTGTTGCATGAACAGCAACTCTTCCGCCACCACCAGCATTACCATAAGCTGCTGTATTTCCACCGTTCGCATTAATGCTCCCCGATCCGGAAAGAGTCGGTGTCGTTAAATAAACGCTTCCACCAGAACCGGCGGGAAACCACCCAACTGGATTTGCCACACCATTTGTAGAAATTGTCCCATTGATAGTTGTAGTTCCAGAGACATTAATAGCTATAGCTCCACCAGCACTCGTGCCAGAGCTTCCCGATCCACCACTGCCTATATCGGTTGGCGCTGTGACCGAACCATAGGTCGGACCAGTTCCTTTTCCGCCATAACTTCCGTAGCTCACAGGGCTACCTGTTCCGTTATTCTTGTCCCACCCTAGCCCATCGACATTCACCTGCCCGTAGGTGTTGACGGTAGTGTCGCCGGCGATGGCGAGGTTGACACGGTAGGCCTCGGTGGTGGAGTTGTCACCGTGGGTAAGGGTACCAAGGAAGCCGGAGCTACCGGG
>CAZVFH010000004.1:0-46328 GCA_964626415.1 uncultured Candidatus Saccharibacteria bacterium | reverse complement strand
ACAAACTTTAGCAGATCCGAATCGCCTTCCCGCCGATCAAATGAAACGGCTTGCAGATGAAGGTTTGAGCTCGACAGAATAAAAAGAAATTCGTATACAAAAGGCATTTCGGAAACACGCTAAAGCGTGGTCTCCGAGTGAGGGAGTTCAAGCTTTAGCTTGCGGGAAACAACCTAAAGGTTGGACTCCTTGCATCAACAGAGTGCAAGCTTTAGCTTGTTTGTATAAGCTTGTTTGTATAAGGTTGGTAATTTAGTAGGGGTTATATGGACATAAATCGTGCAATTGAGATAGCCAAAAAACTTGAGCCGGCTTCCGGACCGAGTTTGGAGATGGACAAGAAAAATCTCTCACCCGAAGAATTGCGCCAAAAGTTGCGAGCGCTTTTTTTGCGCTACAAGAAAGTGGCAAAGATATTAAAAGCCCATCCTGATAAAAACTATGAGCAAATAAAGGCGATTTTTGACGCCAATGTCGCCGCCCACAGCCAGATAGTTATTCAAATTTCTACTTTTGTTAATGCTGTTCTTGGAAAAAATGGCGATCTTGAAGCGCTGGCAAAATCGGCAGCACGCCGAATAGTTCTTGCTGATCCGAGAATTGAAAGTCATCTGAAAGGAAAATCGGTTGCCGAAAAAACCGAAATAAGCAAAAAAATCGCTTCTGAGGTCGAAAAAATGCTGGTTGAGTACTTTGAAAAATTTACTGGAAGGGACTTGGACAAAATTATGGTGATTGATGAGTTGACGACGAAAACCACCGCAGAAATTGCCGGAATGCTGAACAGCGAGTTGTAAGTTTTAAGCTAGTAAGTCATAAGCATACCCGTCATGCTGAACTCGTTTCAGCATCTCAGCAATCAATCATCCGATTACTGAGACCCCGAAACGAGTTCGGGGTGACAGAACGGAATTAAGTTTTAAATTGAAAATTATTCGATGTCCGAAGAAGAACAGCCAAAAGTAGAAAATCAAGAGTTTCCGATTTTGAGCAAGGAAACTGTTGACTCTTTCCAACATTTGCCGGAGGAGGATTTTGAAATTCCCGACGAGCAGAAAGTCGAGCGGCGACAAGCGCTGGAGCGAAAATCCGATTTTCGAGTGGTAATTATTATGATTGAGAACGGTATGACGGCTGATGAGGTAATTGTCAAAGAGTTAGAGAAAAAAACAAAAAAATCTCTAGAAATTTGCGCCGAAACGCTAAAATTTTTGAAAGCTGGCGTCGAAATGATGCCGGAAGAAAAATTTCCCAAAGAGCGCCGAGAAGAAGTTTTAACCTCGCTCGCCGAAGTTGTGCTTGCGGGGCATTTAAGCTCGCAAGCGCTCGAGATGCTGACAAATCAGATAAAGATGATAAGCGAGGTGGCTGACACTTCTCACGAGCACGGCTACAGCGGTTGCGCTTTTTATCGAAGAGGAGACGATGAACGGCGGGGAATATTTTTAACCGAGGAGCTTTTCGAGAAAAATTCCGACGGAACTTTTAAATACGATGTAAACGGGATAGTGAAACACGAAGCCGGACACGGGCTGGTTGAGCACGGCGAGCTTTTTGATCGGCAAAAAGTTGCTGAAAAAATTAAAGGTGGCGATGTCGAACTTTCTGCCGCCGAAACCGAAGCGGTAAAAATGATCGACCTTTTGACAAGCGAAAGCGAGTGGTTGCCAAAAGTCCAAAGTGAAATCGTGATCAGTGTTCTTGGTTCGCTGAAAAAGCTGGAAGAGGATAATGAAAATGATCAATTTTTCAAGAAATACAAAGAACAAAATCCGGAAGTTTCTTTCGACCAGTATTTGACAATGCGAAAAATCCGCGCTTCCGAAGAAATTTTAGCCGACAAAGTCGGAATTTATTTAACTTGCAACGGTAAATTTGATGATTTTCTTCGAGTATCACTGGAAAAAAGTCACAACGAAATTTTCAAAATGCTTGATATTGACGACAATGACGAAGGCAAAAGAGAATATTTAAAACTCGCCAACGAAGGAAAAACGAAGGAAATTTTGGAAAATTGGCCGGAGCTTTCGGGGTATATTGATCAGCAGAAAATATTCTTTACCGAAATTCAGAAAAAAATGACCGACAAGGAAAATCCGGTCGAGGAGAGAATTGCCGCCTCGATCGAAAGGGCTAACGCAGGAGCAGAAGACGACTTTGATGATTTATTTGACTTTGGTTTTGGCGATTTTGGTTATGCTCCGCCGATGGCGGAAAACCAAAATCGCGGCGCTGGTGCCAAAAATAACGAATTGCTTTCGGCAACAGTTGCCCTTTTTCAAGCCGCCAGTAAAGAGTTAGAACTGCCAATAACACCAATAAGCTAAAATGTGATAAAATATAAATACGATCGGTTGTCATCCCGAATTTATTTCGGGATCTCAGTAATCAATTGCTGAGATGCTGAACTGAATTCAGCATGACGGAATAGCGGACTATTCGTAATTTCGTAATTTAGTCAGATTAGTAATTTAGTAGGAGGCGAGCGAAGCGAGCATGCAATTTAAAGTTCCGCAAAAAATCGATATCGAAGACAGAATTGTCGGACCGATGACAATGCTGCAATTTGTCTATGCTGTTCTTGGTGGCGGGACGGCTTATTTAGTCGCAAACACTTTTTCCCCACCTTATAATTTGATCGTCGCCGCTCCGATCGCCCTTTTTACTTTTTGTGTTATATTTGTCAAAATAAACGGTCGGCCGTTTGGACACTTTTTTCGCAATTTAATTATTTATCTTTTTATTCCCCATACTCGAATTTGGCACAAGGGCGATTCAAATATTCAAGTCGAGATTTATCAGCCAAAAGCAACAGAAAAAATCGACCCCTACGCCGAAAAGCGCCGCTCGGCCGCCGACATTGAAAATCTGGCAAATGTGATTGACAAACGAGGCAGAGTATAACTACGCTGATCTTTTACGCTGATTGAACGCAGATACATTCCAATTTATCAGCGTCTATCTGCGTCAAAAATCAGTGTTCGTAAAAAGGAGGGCAGTATCGACAAGGTAAAACAAAAGTTTCCTGCTTCGACACAGGAAAATCTCGACATTGCCGGAATTGAAGATGGAATTATTATTTTAAAAAACGGTTCCTACCGTTTGGTTTTGGATGTTTCAGCCGTTAATTTTGGCTTAAAAAGCGAGCGCGAACAAAACTCGATAATTTTTCAATTTCAAGGATTTTTAAACTCCCTTCACTCCCCGATTCAAATCCTCGTCCAATCACGAAAACTTGACCTCACTCCTTATTTAGAAAAATTAAAAAAACGGGCCGCCGACCAATCGCAGGAGCTTTTGCGCGCCCAAACATTGGATTATATTGATTTTGTTACCGAACTGATCAATCTCGCCAATATTATGAAAAAACGGTTTTATGTCATAATTGGTTGGGAAAATATTGAACTGCAAAAATTAGGGTTCGTCGACAAAATTTTAAATCGTGGCAACTCTGTTTCACTCTTAAAAATTACTGAAAGCGAGTTTAAAAAAAGAAGCGATGAATTGCGCCAACGGGCCGGAATTGTCGCCTCCGGACTTGGGTCAATCGGGCTTCGCTGCAAACAACTTTCAACAAAAGAGTTGATTGAGTTATTTTATAATTTTTATAACCCGGGTATTTCCGATAAAGAACGACTTACTGATATGCAAAATGTCGGCTCTGGGGTTGTAAGAAGCCAAAATCAAAATTTTGATATTGAAAAACCGCACAACACCAGTGGCGAGTCGCCAATCATCGACAACGCCTCGCTGGTTAAAGAGCAAGATCGCCTGAAGCACCGCGCGGAAGAAGTTGAAAAAGAAGAAGAGGCGACAGAAACACCAAAAGATGAAAAGTCAGTGGTAGAAAAAAAAGATAATCCTGCGCCGGCAAGTAATAAGATACCAGAAACAAACCAATAAATGTCATTCCCGCGAAGGTCTTCGATTTCACTCAGACCATGAGCGTCAGTCGAATGGCGGGAATCCACTGATAGTTGAATTTTACTATTAGTGGATCCCCGATCGGGGTCGGGGATGACGGAAGACACATTTCGTAAAATTATTTTCCATAAAAAATGCCTGATCCAATTAAAAACCCAACCTCTGCTGACACTTCGACATTCGGCAGACCAGTAGCGACTCCCCCCGCTTCCTCTTTGTCGTCTTTATCCTCTTCATCGTCTTCGCCTTCTCAACCCCTTTCATCCTCTTCATCTGCGGATTTTTGGCAGGATGCCAAAAATCCGACACTCGATCCAAAAGAAAGCCAATTATCAAAGAAATTTACCACGCCGCCACAAATCACAATTGGTGAGGGAAAACCCCCAACACTAGAAGTTGAAGAGTCGACAGAATTACAAAAACCAGTTGTCGATAGCAAAACATCTCCACCAATAGCAGAAAACCCACAGCCCGAGCCAGATCCGCAACAACTTGCCAAAGAAAATCTTATCGTTAAAGAGGCACAAAAGGTTTTTGCCGAGGGAATGCTTTCTGTTCGCGACATAATCGCACCGGCGGCTTTTCTTGTTAATCCAAGCTATCTTCAGCTTGGCGACATTTTTTGCAAAACGCTTTTTGTTTATACTTATCCCCGTTATCTCGAAGCCAACTGGCTGTCGCCGATAATCAATTATGATGTGACGATGGACATCGGCATGCACATTCACCCGCTTGAAACCGCCAATGTTATGCACGACCTGAAAAATCAAGTCGGTAAAATTCAGTCGTCAATGATGATCGCCCAAGAAAAGGGGGCGCCGCGCGATCCGGAACTCGAAACGGCGCTCGGTGATGTTGAGGCACTGCGCGATGTTCTGCAACGAGGCGAGGTTCGCCTGTTTCAGCTCGGACTTTACTTTACAATTTACGGTGACACGCTCGAAGAACTTAACACTCTGGTTAAGCAATTTGAATCAACGCTTGGCGGAATGTTAATTTACACCAAAGAGTCGCTCCTGCAAATGGATGGCGGATTTATTTCAACCGCTCCGCTAATGGAGGACAAAATTTCAGTCCTGCGCAACCTCGACACCGGATCAATTTCCTCAATTTTCCCCTTTACTTCTTCAGAATTGACACAGGAGGATGGAATTCTTTACGGCATAAATCGCCACAACAATTCACTTATCATTTTTGACCGCTTTAATTTAGAGAATGCCAACTCGGTCGTCTTTGCCAAATCCGGCTCGGGAAAATCATATTTAATAAAGCTTGAAGCCCTGCGATCGCTGATGCTTGGCACCGATATTATTGTTGTTGATCCCGAAAGTGAATATAAAAATTTATGTGATTCGGTTGGAGGCAGTTATTTAAAAATTTCCTTAAATGCGAAGCAACGAATTAATCCCTTTGATTTGCCCCGCGGGATTGATCCCGAGAAGGAAACTGGCGACGATGTTTTGCGTTCAAATATCTCCTCGCTACACGGACTAATTAACTTAATGGTTGGCGGCTTAACACCAGAAGAGGACGCGCTGGTTGAAAAGGGAATTTACGAGACATACGCTTTGAAAGATATCACAACTGATCCGGAAAGCCAGAAAAACGAACCGCCGATTATGCAGGATTTTTATAATGTCCTTTCCAATATGAACGGCACCGAAAGCGTTACTCGCCGCCTGTCAAAATACACCGAAGGAACATTTGCCGGACTATTCAATGCCCCAACAAACTTTGAACTAAAACCCGGCTTTGTCGTCTTTTCCGTTCGCGATTTAGAGGAGCAACTGCGCCCAATAGCAATGTATATGATTCTTGATTACATCTGGACAAAGATCAGAATGGATATGCGCCGCCGCTTAATGATTATTGATGAGGCCTGGTGGATGATGCAGTACGAGGATTCGGCAAAGTTTTTGCACGGGCTAGCAAAGCGAGCGCGAAAATATTATTTAGGGTTAACGATCATCAGCCAAGATGTCGAGGATTTTCTGGCTTCGCGCTACGGAAAAGCGATCGTCTCCAACTCCTCGATGCAAATTCTTTTGAAACAATCAACCGCCTCTATTGATATTGTCGCCGAAACATTTGCTTTGACTGAGGGCGAAAAATATTTGTTACTTGAAAGCGATGTTGGCGAAGGATTATTTTTTGCCGGCTTAAATCATGTGGCAATTAAAGTTATCGCTTCCTACACCGAAGACCAAATTATCACCACTGATCCGGAACAACTGCTTTCCCAGACAGGACAAACACCACAAGGACAGGAGTCCTTGTAATTTCTAATTACTAATTTCTAATGTCTAATAAAATTTCAAATTAAAAATGACAAATGATCGAAATCGTAAATTTGATTTAGAGGAAAGAACTTCGAAATTTGCTGAAGAAGTTATTGACCTCTGTAAAAGTGCTAAATTAACATCAATCACCAAAAATATTATTGAGCAACTGATTAAAGCAGTAACTTCAATAGGGGCAAACTACTGTGAAGCTGACTGTTCGGAAACAAAAAAGGATTTTGAACACAAAATTGGAATTTGTAAGAAGGAATCTCGGGAAACGAAATTTTGGTTAAGAATGCTTGCCAAAGCATTACCTGAAATCAAGGGGAAAACAAGAGAGCTTTGGAAAGAGTCAAATGAATTAAACTTGATTTTTTGTGCAATCGTAAAAAAATCTCGGGCAAACGGCTAAACAAATAATTCTTGATATTTGACATTTATATATTTGACATTTTATTAGAAATTAGTAATTAGACATTAGTAATTTTTTATGGTTGATGAAAACTCACAATCCACCTCTTCTCAAAATTCTACCGAAGAATCTCCTGTTGATGATGTTAAAAAAAAATCTCCTTTCGACAAATTAAAGTCGCTGGCTTTGCCAACCGATAAAAAGCAACGGAAGAAAATTTTACTAATTTCCGGCGGTGTTTTAATTATCGGCGGACTAATATCTTTTATGGTTTGGGGCATGGCCGTTTGGGCAATCGCCTATTTTATGGGCGAACCATCCGGAAACGCTACATTAGCCAGCGGAGAATGCTACATGCCTGATGAAAATTGGATAAATCCTTCGATGATTGAATTGCCGAGTGCTGAAATGGCTATCACAAAACTTGGCAAAAGAGATGTTTTACCCGACAAGGCAGATGTCGAGAAAATTTTAAAAGATGCTAGAGCCAGAGGTGTGAACCCGGCGGTAACACTTGCAACATGGGGGAAAGAACAGGGCTTTGGTAAAAGAGTAGAAGCTTATGGTTGTCCAATGAAGGAAACGGGGTTTGATGCACAAACCGAATGCCAGATAAACACAATGGTTAATGCAAGAGACAACAAGGGAGCATATTCGGGACGCCCAGATGACGAATTGATTCAAAAATGGTGGATAGATATTTATACTCCAGAAAGTGATAGAAGGAATAATGCCACAGAAGACAGAAAAAATTTTTTCCATTTTTTGAATTTACTTGTTCCTGATCAAATTATTTGCTCCAAAGCAACAAGTGGAGCAGTCGGGGTTGGTCAAAATAATGTTCCCCTCTTTCGTCAATGTGATCCTAAATGGGGGGACCACCCTTATCCCAAACCAGAGGATACATCTAAAACTATCTGCTCCTCTGGATGCGGTTCAACAGCGGCAGCAATGGTTTTAAAATTTTACGGAAAAGATGTTGACCCGAAAATAACAGCCGATTTTTGTCGAAAAAATGGTCATCGCGTAAGCGATGGCACTGATCCCAATTGCTTCTCGGACTTAGCTAAAAATTATGATCTAAAAATTGACACAATTTCGGGCTGGGATAACGCCAGGCGAATTTTGGAATCAGGAAAGCCATTAATTATTTCCGTTGCTGGTCAAGGATTTACCTCTGGGGACGGTCATTATATTGTCCTCACTGGAGTTAAAGGCGATATTGTCTATATTAATGATTCTAGCAAAAAGAAAATTCCTAGTGCTCAAATATCAAGAGTAACAGCCGCTTTCAAACATGGTTATTATTATATTCATCCCTGAATATGTTGAATTTGGAAAAAAAATTAATAAGTTATGCAACACCACCAAAAACTAATCATTCTTGCTTCACTTTCCCTGACGGTTTTTTTCTTTGCGCTTTTTTTGTATTTTGTTTTATTCAATAAAGCAAAAATCACAATAAATTTTAAACCAGAAAATGCCGTTGTTACTTTTGATAATGCGCCGGTGGAAAGCAAAAACGGCTCGGCAAGTTTTTCTGCTGATTTTGGTAAGCACACTATTAAAGTTGAAGCCGACGGCTATATCGGTTTTGTCGAGGAATTGGATTTGAAAAAAGGCCGCGGCGGCTGGCAAAAATCAGTCAATTTGACGCTAGCGCCAGTGCCGATTGAAATTGCCAAAAATATCCGCTACTCGGCAATTTCCTCTGATAAAATTTACTATCAAAGTACCAGCGACAAATTGTTTTATCTCTCAAAAATCGCAGGCAACAAACAGCTTTCTGATACCCAGCCAATGACTTCAAAACCGCTTGAAAACATTGATGATTTACTTTGGTCGCCAACAAAGGAGTTAATGCTAATAAAACGCGGCTCAACACTTTCAATGTTTGATTTTCAGAAATATGACTTTCTGAATCAAAAAGAATCGCTTTTTGCCTCATACGCTGGCGACTACGCTTGGGCGCCAGACGATTCGCGAATTGCTTATGTTTATTCGCCGCCAACCGGCGAGAAATCAATAATTTTTGCCGACAAGACAGGAACTGAAATTACTCGCGTCGCAAATTTGAATGACTTGAATATCAAAAACCCCTATATTGCTTTTTCCCCTAATTCAGAATGGTTAGTCGTAATCCCCCGAAATTCAAATTACGACCAGAATAAAATTTATCTTTTAAATGTCTACACAAAAGAGCTCCGGCAAGTTGGCGAAGTGAACAATGTTAAAGAGGCGGTTTTTTCTGCTGACAGTCAAAAGATAATTTATTCGGCCTACGACACCGATCCGGCAAATCCAACTCACAGGCGGCTTTACATGATAAATCTTGATGGGTCGGGAAATGTTGACTTAAAAATCGCAGCCAAAGCAACAGGAGTCAGGTATTGGAACTCGGCAGAAAAATTTTTCTTGCTTGAAAATTCCGTTGGTGGTAAACTTAAATTAGCAGACAAAAACATTGGTCGTGTTTCCGATTTCTATTTCAAAGGACAGGTTGATTCAAATATCACAGAACTGCATTTAAATGAAGATAAATCTGGCGCAATTTATGTGTCGGGAGGAACGCTGTACTTTGTGAAACTTCAGGGCAACTAGGAGTTGCAAAATCCGAAATCCGAATATCGAAATCCGAAAAAACAGAGACAGCAAATGTCATTCCCGCGAATGCGGGAATCCACTCATAGTTGAATTTTACTATCAGTGGATCCCCGATCGGGTCGGGGATGACGGAATCATTTGAGATTTGTTTGGAATTTGAGTATTGAGATTTGTAATTTGTTTGTAACTTGTTTCTTGTATCTTGTGTCTTTCTAAAATTCATGTAACTTAAAGAATTATGGAGGGGAAGCTCTCGGAAGAAGAATTTAAGAAAAAGCAGATTGCTGACATTAAACCGATAAAAGAACCGGTTGATCAGAGCGATTTTGCAGTTCCTGAAACACCGGAACCAGAAGAGGGGCAAGAAGATTTAGAGGGCGAAGAAGTTAAAAAAGAACAAACCCAGACACAAACAGAAGTCCCATCATACAAAGCTGAGCCAGCAAAAGAACCCCAGCCGGGCGGACCGGCTTTTCAGTTTAAAAAACCGCCGATGCCGAAGCCGATGGTGAAGGCGCCAACTTCGGCAAAATCGCTTGCGCAAGGCGGAGCGACTGCCGCAAAAGAACTCGGCAAAAAAGCGGCGCAGGCGGTGGCAAAGTTGGCTGTGCGAGCCGCTGCCGCAACCGCGCAATATTGGCTGCCAATTCTTTTGGCAATTATTTTAATTGTTGGGATAATTTTCGCCATCATATTTTTTGTCCGCGCAATCAGCGGCGCCGAAGGCACAACACCGGTGCAAGCGGCAGATGTTCTCGATGATCACGAATTGATAAAAACAGTTCTTTCTCTGACAAGTCCCGAAGAATTTCAAAAAATGCTTGACCAAAACAAACAACAACTTATTACCGATATTGAAAGTTTTAAAACCGAACTTCAAACAGATTATCTTGCCGACTCAAGAACTGCCGGCACAGTTGCAAAGCTGGATACGGTTTTAGCTTTGATAAACGCTTACACGAAACCAGATCCAGCCAAGGCGAAGGCAATACGAGATCAACTCGCAGACGCAGTCAAGCCGTGGTCAGTGACATTAAACCCTGGTGGGTTAATTTTCCCGGCAAATGGCTACAAAAGGTCAAATATTGGAAGTGATTATTACACTCGCAATTCTAGTCGCAAGTCTCACCGGGGAATTGACATTGGTATGCCAATTGGAACCGTTTTCCACGCTGCTAGCAGTGGCGATGTAGTTTATATAACTGACTCCATTAAGGATGCAAATCCAGGATTCGATTTGTGGCATTCGGCGGTTGGAAGATTTCAAAATCACGGTTTTGGAAATACAATCATTGTCAAAATTACCGATTCAACTAATCCTGATTTAAACGGTAAATATTGGGAAATTCATCATCTGATGAGAGGATCTGCGACTTCTTTGGGAATCAAAGTTGGCTCTCATGTTGTTCAAGGACAAACGATTGGTCGCTCTGGCCACAACGGTGTGTCAACAAATCCACATATTCATTTTCAAGTTGATAAAGTTTATTGTGATGGTCCTTGTGGTAAAGGAAGAGAGAAAGACACAATTGATCCATTAATTCCACTTGGTTGGTAAAAATATGAAAAAAAGATTTTTTAATTTAATCACCTCTCTGGTTTTAATAACTTTGGTTTTCCAACCATATATTTTGAAGCTATCGATTGCCTCAGCGGCCAGTGATGAATATTCGTATGACATTGGGGATAATTCAGACGATCCCGGCGGCGGAGAAATTACGCTTCCAAATGACCCTGTTATTCAACTAGCCAACAAGCTGGAATCTTATTCGTTTGATGTATCAAATACTTTATCCAATGCAAGCGATGATCAACTCTTGCTTTCTCAAATCACTAACTTAACCAGCAAGACATCCAAGCTCGTTTTCAACTCCTCTGATTTGCAAGATCTGCGGACGCTTTTTTGCATGGGCGAAGCAATTCCCGACTATGAACATAATGACGACTCGCTAGCGGCGGCAACAGGAAAAACCCTGACAGAAATTGCCGAAATGAAGTCAAAAGATCCAAACACTTATGCGAAAATTCTTGATAACACAAAGGAAACAGCGAGAAAAAAGATCGCCGACAATTTGAAAACTGATGTCAAAAATTTTGCTTGCATTGCTGGGCTTGACGAAACGGCGGCGGCCGAGATGCTAAAGACCGACAAGGAATCAACAAATGCAATAATCAAATATGCCCAAGAAAAAGTTGTTATCGATCGCCGAATTCTCGAGCTTTTAGTTAATTTGGTAACACCGAAAGATCAAGGTGGCGCCGGTCATGAACGAATCAAGGTCTATCGAATTCGGAAAAACTATACTCGCGATGCCATATTAACCAGCCGCGAGTCGGACGCAATTTACGACGAATTGGAAAGTAAGCAGAAGCAAAACGAAAAACTAAAAACAGTTACCGATGTTAAAAATGCCAGTCGTGATGATCTCGGTGAAAGCCAAGAATTTGCCTCCGCTGAGGCCGTCGCCGAAGTTACTGATGCCACCGGCCGAAGTCAGGGCGAGTTAATTTTTGGCGACAAAGAAAACACAAAAAACATCTCAGCACACTACAAAGGTCAAGCGATCGATATTTCCGAAGTTGACAATATTAAATGCACGCTGATAAAGAAAAAACGGGTTGGAAAGGACAAAAAAATCGCCCGTCCGCCAACGCCGATAAAACTCGCATGGCAAACAACCGAGGGCTATGACGCTTCACCGCCACAGGATTTCACCTCGCTTCAACTGAATTTAAAGCAGATTGCCAGCGGACAATATTATGATCTACTGGACGAACTTGGAATCGACGCCGAATTCGGCTCCGATCTCTCCGGCTCCTCATTTAACGAATTGATCGGAGTTATCGGCGAGTCACTTCTTTCGGAGGTCTTGATGTCACCGAGCGGATCTTACAGTTTTTCCTTTCCCGACACTTTAAAGCGAGTCGGCGGTATGATTTTGGCTGATAAATTAGGCCTGCCACGAGGACCATTTTTGGACACTAATCTTTCTGATCTTAATAATCTTCTAATAAATATCGGTGAAGGCGCGCTCGAGCAGAAATTATCTCTGCCATACGGTTCGATTAAAGGCAATAATATGGCGGAGATTTTAACCAACATTGGCCTTTCAACAATTGAAAACGAACTTGACATTCCCGATGGAGTCCTGCGACCGGGGATGTCCGGCGCGGAAATGAAAGTTGAAACCGGCAGAAAAACAATCGAAGAAGAGCTTGGCTTGCCTCCAGGAACGCTAAAATCGGACACAACTTACGCTAAATTAAAAGAGGGAGTCGGCGGACGCAAAGCAACGCTGGTATTTGCCGTGCCGAGCGAAATTGACGCCACATTTAATTTAGATATTAACGAGCAGTATTCGCGAAAGTATAAAAGTGGTGAACTCTCTCCCGACGCCTACGCCACGCTTATTGGCGGCAAAGTTCTTTCTGATAGTGGCTACCTGTATGATCACGCTTCGTCGAGCGGAAACGCACTTCGAACTTCGATCACCAACGACGCCTCGGAGACGGGGGCATCAACAATCAAATCAAAGGAACGATTTAACTCGATTATGTCTGGAAAACTTGAATCGTCAACTGGCGTAAGCACATTTGACGAAATGTACAAACAAATTGGCGCCGAATTTCTGGCCCAGGCGCTTTCGACAAATAACGAAACACGCTTGGCAATCAGTCAATGGCTTTTAAATAATGCTCAGCCAACACAGACGACCTGTGCAATTCCAAAATCAATTGAAGTAACAATAACCAAACCGGGAAGCGCCGGTAAAATTGTCAATGTCACGATCCCCGAAGATCAGATAATGTCAACTTTTGGTCTTCGCCGCGGCGATTTCTCCCGTCTTTTTGGCTGTTATAATGTCGCGCCAAAATCGGTTTATAAAGGTCTCGGCGAAAACGCCTTGTATGAGGCGGTAAAGTCAGCCGGTCTGGCGGAAAAAGTCGAAGGTAAATTCCTCTCATCACATCCGGAAATTACCAGTTTTTTGCGCGATCTTGATTTTTACAAGTCGCGGATCGAAACGATAAAAAACAAGAACGACAAGATAAAGAGTGATTGGGCCGGCGTTGACTCCTCCGACCCCGGCGTTGCGATGATTAAAAGCGCAGCAAATTCCGTCGCTTCCGGTGTATCAGCAATCGACTTGAAAACTCTTGAGGCAACCGATCTGGTTTTTGCCTTAAACACAGTCAAACAGCTTTATGTTGATATTGATCAAATCAACTCGAATATTTTGTCGGCGACTGATTCCAGCGACGAGAATCTTCGCAACAAAGCCAATTCGACAATTTCCGATGTCAACGCAATGGTGCACGCCGCTGATGAGATAATCAGCGGACAGGAACAATCCGACCTTTCGTCGCTACAAATAAAACAAATTTCCACTGCCGGCAACGGCGCCTCGCAAAGCGCGTCAACTTCCTCTATTGGCTTAAACCGAGCAACAATCGCCCTTCTGCTCTCCGGCCGACTTGAGCCGATCGATCTTCTAATCTCCTTCGGCGCTGATGTCATTGAGGAGTCAATTGATCTGCCGACAAATTCACTGCTTTATTTCTCCAAATATCTCCGTAGCGGCGACAAAGATAGGGATGACCTGAAGTCCGCCTTCTTCCGAGCGATCGGTCAGTCCCAAGTTGAGGAAGCATTAGGAATGCCGCCATTCTTCTTTCAAGGTGCAAATCCGGCGGAAAAGGCGACAATTTCCGAAGTCGCCGCCCATATTGCAAAAGAGTTTTCTATCTCCGAAGCCGAAGCTGGAGCACGGCTAATTCGTGCGCTGAATCTTACTGGCAATCTTTCAACAATTACCAGCGGCAAATTCTCCTCTGATTCAGCGGCAAAATCAATTGACTCAAAGTTAAATTTGCCGATCGGAACAACGCTTGACTTTCTGCTTGGAAAATCAGCGGAGCCAACAACCATAGGCAACAGCGACATAAGGATGCTCGCCGGCATACTTGGTTTGCCGGAAAATGTCATCGGCAAATTTCTTTCGACTAAAGATGGCAAAGAAACGATCGAAGAAGCAAGAAAGAGGAACTTCGCTGGTGAGATCAGTTATAACTCGCACAACGAATTTGCCGAGAAAAAAACTGAGGACGCTACAAAGGTCGGCACCTGTCCGGTGGATTTTATCTTTGACACGGCGAAAAAGATATTCAAGAGCGATAAAATCGAGGATGGCTCATTTATCTATACCAACGCCAAAGAAACGCTCTCCTTCCCCGGTCTAAACGAAGCCAGAACTTTTGCCAAAGACGATCCGGATAAAGTTGATTTCTTAAAAGCGCTGTCAATTAAACTTGCGAGCGAAAAAGGTTCCGACGCTGTTTCAATGGACAAAGCCGGCGCGATCAATAGCAAATTGACTGACTTTATCAACGATAAAAAGAAGAAAGCCGCTTTCTCGGACGATGACGGAGTTGTTAATAAATTAGTTAATAATTTTGATATCCCCAAAGAGAATGTTAAGGCATTATTCGAGCGCGAGAATATCGGCGACACCCGAGCAATTCCAATTGACTATTATCTGGAAATTGTCGGCAAAAAAACCGCAGAGAGCCGAATTACCGTCGCTCTACTTGGAGATCTTTCAACGACAATTGGCGGACAAAGAATTGACGCCGGGGATATCTTTGATCTCC
This sequence comes from uncultured Candidatus Saccharibacteria bacterium, assembly GCA_964626415.1. Taxonomy (GTDB): domain Bacteria; phylum Patescibacteriota; class UBA1384; order XYA2-FULL-43-10; family CAINNR01; genus CAZVFH01. Next base: position 31,454 of record CAZVFH010000004.1, on the reverse strand, counting down.
TCTCTGGGAACTCCGTTCAGACCTTGATGCGCATCGGTGGCCGCTATTTGGAGCAACAACTTGATCTGCCGACAAATCTCGTCTCCGGGCTTTTGGAGGCCAGATCGCTAAACTTAAAAAATTGCTCGCTTGCCGAAGTTGGCTCAAATATCTTGGGTGGAATTTTAGGATTAAATAGCTTATCGATCACTGAGGGTGGGAATATCTTTGATAATATCGGTGGCTCGAAAATCGAAGAAGTTCTTGGGTTGCCAGAAAAAAGTTTTCGCGGTGCAAATTTGGATGAATTGATCGCCGCTGTCGGACCGATTAAGTTTGCGGGGGCATTTGAATTGCCACCAAACGAAGTAATTCGCGAATCATGGAATGATTTGGATCCCTCTGGAAAAGCCAAGGATTTTCCGGTTGATAAACAGTACTCTAAACTTAACTCTGCATATGAATATCCCGACTCATCAGCCGAGCCGGAAAAACTCGCATCTGCCGAGAGTAAGATCGGCGAAAAAGCAAAATCATTTGTTGGCTCTTCCGAGGCCTTCACGGCGACAAAATCTGGAGATCTGACCATCGACAACTACCAAAAAACCCGCTTTCAAAGCAATACCAAAAGCATTGATGCCAAGCTCGGCTTGCCCGCTGGCACAACGCAAAATCTCCTCTCGAGTAAAATCTCCCCAAATGACTATCGAAAGAAAGTGGCGGAAAATGTTATGCTCGCCAGCGCCGACAATATTTTAGAGGCGCTGGGGTTAAAGGAGCTCTCCGACATTGTTGCCAAAGTGATGAATGTCAAGAATACTCTTGACTCAATCAAGGCCTGCGAAGCCGGAGTTGGTAAAGTTGGAGCGGCAACTTGCGACCAAAATTATATATTCTGGCAACTTTCACAATTACTTGGAGTCAATTTTGATGCTAAACTTGGGCTTCCAACTGGAACGATTTCGACGATTATCTCCGACCCGCAACAGGCGGCCTATAAATTGATCTCCTCTGCCCTCGGTCGTCTTGATGATTCGCTTGGTCTTGTGAACGGCGCCGGCGACTCACTGAAAGATGCCTCCTTCTCTTCGGCTTTCGCTGTCTGGTACAATCAAAATTACAAAAACTGCCCGGCTGATCCTTCGGGCTGTCTTTACAACATTCAAAAAGAGGATATTTTAGACGGACCAGATGAGGGCAAAAACCGCTGGCAAACATATCTGGAAAATGTCGGCAATCAAATGGCAGTGGACTACCTCGGAAAAATGGGTATTCTGCCAGTAAAGCCGGGACATTTGCCTACAGGTGAACCAAACACTAATCAACTTATTCGCGAGGCAGGAAATTTACTGATTCACGGCGACTTGCGAATTTTGCAGATCTCCGCCGCCGTTAAAGCCGCCGAGGCCTTGCATATCTACGGCGATTCCTCGACAGTCAACCTGCCGGAAGCATACAGAATTACTTTTGAGGATATTTATTACGCTTTTATGGGCGATTATGAATACGAATCAGCAACGGCAACTGCGGCCGAGGATAATTTTGTCAATCGCTTCAAAAATGCCGGCAAGGACAGTGTTGAATTCTTTGGCGAGCCGACAGAATCAACCGAGCTCGAGCCGAAAACCGATCCGTATCTTTACGGCAGCTCGTGCCCACCCGGAGTTATTGCCAGCGACTGCTCTGCAAGTGTCGATTCGCCGAGCAGTTATTCGACTTACGAAAAAATAGATGCGACACTTGCGTCATTCAAAGCAAAAAATCCCGCCGACCCGTCGGCCGACAAGGCAAAGGAGATTGAAAAAATCGGCACAAATCCGAATGCTTCCGCTTCACTCGAAGGGGAAAAGGAATTCGCCAGAAACAAGGCAAGGGGCGATCTCTTGAACAACTTAATGTACCGAATGTCCGACGCCAAACTCTACCAGATTAGTTCAAGTATTCCCGCCGGCTTTACCGAGACAATGCTCAAGGGCAACGGCTTTATGAAATCAATGATGCTTATGACTTTTGTTGAGAACTCGCTACGCAATTTGAAACTTCTAAATGTTTCACTTGAGGATATTTTAACAATGAAGAAATCTTACGAGTCCTTGCTATTGTTTTATGAAAATCCGGCTGCTTTTGATCTTGATTCCTTCGTCGCCAACGGAGAAATGACAAAAATTGATGATTTCTTAATTGGAAAAATTGGTGATATTCTCGGCTTCAAGCTTGAGTCGGGGACATTTACCGCCCTTGCCTACGGCTTAAAATCCGGCGATTTCACTAAGGATTTCACAATCATCGGCAAAGACGGCAAGGAAATAAAAATCTCCAGTGTCAAAACAATCTACACCGATTGGGCGCTCGGCAAATTGACCTCTTTCGCCGACCAAACACTTGGCTTGCCACCAGGCACGGCAAAAATTGCTTACACGATGTACAATAGCGTTCTTTCGGCAAAAAATGCTATGCTTTCGGCAAATCTGGCTATTGGCTCAGCGAAGCAAGCGCTCGCCTCCGCTGAAGCAATGGGGTTACCAGCAAAAATAGAACTGGCAAAAGGTGAGCTGGCAACAGCAAAAAATAAGCTTGTCGCTTCCGAACAAAAGGTTGTCGAGCTTAAAGCCGAGCTTGTTTCCTTTGTCATTAATACTTTATTTTCCAAACAAGTCGCCGCCCTTGAAAGCTCTTTGGGGCTTGTTCCCGGCACCGGCGCAATTCTGGTTTCGATGCTCGCTTCTTATCTGATGGGAGCGGCAATCTCGCCAATCACAATCGTTCTCTTTGTTCTTTTAAATCTCTTTGGTGTCTATAAAGTTAAATTAATATGTACCGCTGATGGTTATTATCCCGGCCTCGAAGTGCCAACAGATCCGATGGTTTTTGATAATGGTAATTTGGGGATTTTTAACGGCATGAGCCCCTCGGTGAGAAAAACCAAATTTGTTGAAGCGGCGCAATATAAGGCGAGAACTTTAGCTGGTGATGCTTTGAAATTAGGTGAGAGAACAGGAGATGAAACGGCGGTGCCGATGCAAATTATGACCGGACGAGATGAAGATGCCGATTACTGGCAACCGGAAGTTGAGGAGTTTGTCTGCTCGCGCGTTGGTGGATGTGAAGGTGCGAATGTCGGCATTTGGAAGAATCCACAGACAACGGGGTATACGCATATCGGTTTTTAAGTTACTTAAGTGACTTAAGTGACTTAGTAACCTAAAAGCCGCCCGCCCCACAGAGGGGGCGAGGCGGCTTGTTCGTTGCCTGCGGTCAGCGCTTTGGAAGCCGCTGACCGCAAGCGGAGCAGAAATTGTCTCTCTCTCCTGTCCCGGCTCCACATTCGGGACAGAAGTTACCGACCTTGTGAGTCGGACGCGGCAGACGCGGAAGGAGCTGGTTGAGCGCCTTCGCGCCAGCGGCGCAGATCGCCGTCTCCTCGTTTGACGGAGTCCGGCCGTCGTACGAGGCGCCACGGGTCCAGCCACGCAGGTCAACTCCGATGACTTGCGAGCTGGAGGCGGCCGAGGCGGTGGCGACGCGAGCAATGCCACGCTCGTCTAACAGCTTCAGCGTGACATCCGCCACGATTGCCCGCGTAGCGCGTCTTACAACAGCGCCACGCTCATAGACAATCGTCCGCCGCTCCGGCCCCTCGCGGAGCCGAACGGCGACAAAGCACATCCAGTCGGCGGGGACCAAAGTCCCGAGTGGCGCCGACTGGCGGAAGGCCGGGTCATCGGTCTCGCGCATCTCGCGCTTGACCGCCTCCCGACCTTGTTGGCTTACGACTTCGAGGCCAACGGCGTCCAGCAAGAGCTGGACAATGCCGACGGCCTCGTCGCCGCCCCACGAACCGCTCTCACGGTCGTGGGCGACGATTACCGTTCCCAACCCCTCCGCGCGTCGCAGAGCGACGCGCTCGGGAGTAGGAGCGGTGGCGCGGACAAGAGCGTCGCCAGCGGTCTGAACAACAACCGCCTTGGCGATCCCTCGCACAACATCCTCCAACTCTCCTCTCGCCGAAGCGAGCGAAGAGAAGAAGGTGAACATCAACATGGTAATGACGATTCGCATCGCCACCACCTCCTTTGGTTTTTCAGCAAGTGAAGCTCATTTAAATATAAGCACCATATTGCTGAAAAACATCTGCCAAAATTGCTCGTGTTATTGTTTACAGAACCAAGATTATTTCCTTACTACATAATTATTTTCTTACTCTTGACAACAATTCCTTGCTTTTGCTATAATTTAATTATGAATAAAATCGCTACCATTACAAGCAAGAGACAACTCACCATTCCAGCAACTTTTTTTCGAAAGTCCGGGTTTCGCGACCGACAAAAAGTTCTTATAACAGAAACGGATGGTAAATTGGTCATCTCTCAAGTTGACGACCTAGTCAACGCTCTCGCTGGCTCACTTCAATCACCCAAAAAGTGGCAAGGCAAGAATATTGACAAAATCATCGAACTCTCTAAACAGGAATATTTTAGTGATAAAAAATGATCTACATCGACACCAATTATTTTCTCCGCTTTCTACTGAAAGATAGTGAGGAACAGTATCAGCAAGCGAAAAAACTGATTCTCGCGGGAGCAGAGGGTAAAAAGAAACTTTTGACTTCGATAATTGTAATATTCGAAATTTATTGGGTTCTCTCTTCGTATTACGGCAAAAACCGATCCGATATAGCCACAACCTTACAGATGATACTTTCTTTGGAATTTATTGAGTTAAACGGAAGGTCAACTCTAGCCGAAACGGTTGACTTGTTTTCAACCTCGAATTTTGATTTGGAAGATTGCTACCACCTGACCTTTGCAAAAAATGCTGGAGTTGCTGATTTTAAGACATTTGATCGAAAATTAGCCAATGAATTCTCCAGTAGGGAATAAATTTGTCCTCTTATTGGTCGAAAACGATCATGGAAACCAATGATCTCCCATCGACTCCTTATGATTGTTTTAGATGTTGTTGCCCAAACTTTTAACTTTCGATTATCCCAACCGTTCTCTGCCAACGATCTTAATCGCAAGCAAAGTACGACCCCCGAGCCCGGACTAGATCCAAACTCGGGGTGGTTGTCACTCGTTGTTGGTGGCAGAGGCAGGAAACTTCCCCGTCACCCTCAGCCACCAGTTAGTCTGTGGGGGAGCCAGTGTATCTCTCCCCTCTGCGACGTCGGCGACCTGCTTGGCCGCCACTAACTCCGCTCTGTCTTGGTCGAGATCTTGCTCCAACAGAGCAAGATTTTCCGCGTACCACTTCTCGGCCTGTTCGCGTCTTATTCTCGCGTTATCGGCTTCCTGCCGAGCGTGACTAGCGGCGTCACGCAGAGAAGCATCTTCTCCGCACGCGACGTCGAGGCGATCCGCCTGTTCGCAGGCATCAATCTCTTCTGCCCACAAACGATCCAGCGTTCGAGCGGAACAGCTCTCCACACGCCGCAAAGCGTCTTCCGTGTTTCTCAGATCCCGTAGGGATTTGAACATCCTCCCGACGGGCCCGAGGTGTGTGGTGGCGTCGGTGTGGTGATTGACCCACTCCACCCCCACCTTCTCAATCCCCCCCCGCGTGAAGTTCTCCCACACCGCCTGCAACATTGTGGGGAGAACCGCCACGATCACACACACCACACCCACCACTTGGACCATCTGCGACCTATTCGTTATCATTTCTATCCCTCCCGGGAAATGCGTTCTATTTTGCGGACAAGTAGAATTAGAATTACTTCCAACCCCATCTCGTTCGCAAAAGCATAAACTAAAAGCGCCGATTAAAAGCCACTTCCATGGCGCAAATCCGCGCTATTCCATTGATCGCGAAGCGATCATCCTGAGCGATCCGCCGTAGGCGGAGAGTCGAAGGATCTGATAAAAGATTGCTTCGTCGTCCGCCAGATGGTGGACTTCTCGCAATGACAGATTGCCGACCAATGGAATAAATTTTTAATGTCCCTCAGGCGGGATGTGAGCACGCCCTCACTTTGACGATTTAATTATAGCACAAAAAATCGCAAAAGTCAATACCTTTGCGATTTTTTAATTATTGTAAAAAATTTATTTTAGCTGACCGGCTAGTTGTTTGATTTTTTCAATTGATTTAAGGGTGCGAACCGCACCACCCTCAGCTGGAGGATTTCCTGCTCGCGTTTCGCCGATACCAGCAATTGCGTGATCCCTCTCGATGTGGATATGGCTCATTATTTGTTGATTTCTGGGATCGCTTTCCGCTCTCTCGCTAATCTGACCCATCACTTCCTCTAATTCACTTTCACTTCTTTTTGCCGATTCCTCGCGATTTGAAGCATACATATCCGCACCCTCGGGGCTATATCCCGGTCCACCTTCTGCCATTTTACCTCCTAAAAATTATAATTAACCATCCTTATCATAATTGAATAATTTTTTTTGTCAAATTGGTTGTATTAGACAAATTAGCAATTTACAGCTGATTTCCCGCATTCACAATCCTAATCCTTTTCACAATATCACGCTTCACTTTTTTATTAACATAATCAATAATTTCTTCGCTCATCATTTGGACTTCGCCGGCGTCGAGCGAGTCAACACAGGAAAGCTTCAGTATGCCGCGAGTAAAGGAGGTGGCGGTAAATGCCCCTTTACCTATCTCGGTTGCATAAAAGCAAATTTGAGAGGACACAGCCGCTCCACCGAGTCCCTTCTTTGACATCGAGGAGATTAAAATGTTGCCAAGTTTTTCCATTGTAAGTTTTGAGCTATAAGCTAGTAAGTCGTAAGTAATTTATCTAGTTGGGCAAATTGGTCGAATCATACCCGTTTTGTTGATTAGCTTCGGGTGCGACGGTTTCAACTCGCTCTTCTGGAATTGTCGACGAGATTGGTGCTGTTGGTGTGATTAGTGTTGCTGACTCTTTTGCTGGCGCTAGTTCGCTTGGTACAATCGGCTCATTCATCGAGCTTGCTAGCTTGCGTCGTCGTCTAACAATTATCGAGACAATCGCTCCGGTAAGAACAATCACACTGACAATTAAAATATAAATTTGTGACCAGTCAAACTCTTTTTTCTTTTCACTCGCTCCGACAACCGACAGCGCTCCGCCGTTTGTCGAAGAAAGCTCAAACTTAATTTCATCGCTTTTCGGTGTGAGGGCTAGATCTTTACGACCTTGAACCTGAAGCTTATAAAAGCCGGTTTTAACTGGAAAATCAATGTTGTAAGTAAATTTTCCGTTGCTTCCGCTTTGAGCGGTTAAAACAATATCCTTTGGCAATATCAGCTCGGGCGAAAAGAAGAGATCAGCGGAAAAATTTGCCGGAACCGTGCCGGAAATTATCAATCCAGTAACTGTGCCATTTTCAAAATCAGCCGAAAATTTGTCGGACTTTGAAATTGTGATCTCGCTCGGCTTTGCTAATTTTTCATCAACTACCGGGGTCGGAGTTGAAGAGGATGAAGAAGGTAAAGAGGATGAAGAGGGGGGGGAAGCTGTAGACGATTTGCTGGAGGCGGCAACAACGCTAAATCCGGCCGAGCCGCCGGCATCACTAACCTGATTGCCGGCAAGCGCCATTCGAGCCCCAGAAACACTAACAGCACCACTTCCAACCGCTGTCGCCTTTAATTTAATTGTCGCAACCAAAAGCGAGTTTGTTGCCGATGCCATCCCAACAAATTGCGCACCATTCGACGGCGCTTTTCCCGGCAGCCAAGTCGCACTGCCGGCAGTAAAAGATGAAACCGAAACCGGTCCGGTAACCGAAATTACCCCCTGCAGTGTATCAAAATCAGCACCAGAGGCAATCACCGTCACAGTAAATGTCTGCCCAACAGAGACAGTCCCGCCACCAGATGGCGTTATTCTGCCAGCAGCAAGAGACGGGCATGGCAGAGCAAACACAATTAAAACAAAAGAAACAACAAAACAAAATTTTTTCAACATATACCTCCTAAAATAAATTTGTAATTTGTAATTTGTAAATAATAACTTAATGTTTTAATGATTAAAAGTGTAAATATCAAACACTTTAAATGATTATAAATTCTTTGTTTTTAAATTAAAAATTACAAATTACAAATTTTCCCATCATCCTTCCCACTGCGAAGCGACGATTGACAGATCGAGCAGATCAACAATCCCGTCAGAGTTGATGTCGCCGCCCGACTGCCCTGCGCCAGAAGCTCCCCAATGCGAGGCAATTATCGACAAATCAAGTAAATCAACGCGTCCATCATGGTTGATGTCTCCGGTCTTGAAAATTGGATCGGGTGGCGGAGGCGGTGGAGATACGACAGCTTTAACATCAACTGTTATCTCCTCCGAATCATCGAGTTTTCCATCTGAAACTTTAAAGTTGACCTTATAACTTCCAACTTGCGATGATGAAGGTGTCCAAGAAAACTTTTGGTCGGCGAGCGTCGCCCCGCTCGGCAAACCAGTCGCAGAATAGGTAATAGCATCGCCATCAGGGTCAAAGGCAGAGATATCAAAAGTTAATTTTTCCCCAGCGACGACTTCCTTATTTCCGATCGAGGCCAAAACCGGTGGCTGATTAATGTAAACATAATGTTTGACGATTAACTCCGAAAGTCGCGCTCTTTTTGCATCAAGAATTGCGTTGCTGATATTTTCACCATAAATCGTTCGGTTGCTTGCCGGCAAATCAGAAGCGATGCGGTCTATTTCCGTAAGATCGGCTGTCTTACTTGGCAAAGTTGATGCGCCGACAACTTTCTTCGCCGTGGCTAAATATCGAAGATCCCTATCAGCTTCGGCAAAACCAAGGTATTGCAGAGTCGGAATATTTTGATTTTGATCAGTTTTATTGATATCAACACCATAATAATTTCTGTAGGAATCACGATAACTTTGGTCATCAAGATATTCAAGATTCCAGTCACGGCCGGAATCATACCAATTGAGCGATTTGCGATCAAAATCATCTAGTCGCTTTGAATCACTGGCGCGGTTGAGTCCAGAATAAGCCATATATTGCCAAGCCAAAAGGCCGTTAATCCCAAGATTGTTGCCAAAAAAACCGGAAATATAACGATTGCGCAGACGGTTGCCGTCTTGAAAGGTGTAGACACCAGTATAAAGTGATGGAGTAATATTTTTGCCACGGAGTAGTGATACAGCCGAAATTTCAGGAATCCCGTCGCCAGCGGCAAGCGAGTAGGTTGAAACCGAATTTTCAGCCGTCATCTTTTCGACTGTGGCGCTTACAAGTTTATTATTACCAGTGAAAAATGTTTTATAGCCAGCTTTTTTCGCCACTTTGTCCATCCAAAGTCCGACATCAAGTTCACCGCTTCCGGCGCCGGCCTCATCAACAAAATAAAACATCAATTTATCTTTGTAAACATCACCTTGGGTGTTATTTTGATCACGGATATCATTCATCACTTTCATAAGTTGATTAGCAATCGGACCGTCGATACTCTCTGATTTTAGCTCTAGCCAAATTTTTGCATAATCACTTGATCCGATACTTGGATTTAATCCACTGCCAAATTTGCCATTTAAAAACATTATGTAGTAAAGAATCGTTTGCATGCTGAAAATGTTGTCGCCGACATAAAGATTTTTCTCTTTGGCAACCTGGTTGGCGACAGAAATGGCATATTTGTTGCTGTCAGAGAGATTAAAACCGGAAACTAAATTTGTCGGGTCAAATTTCATTTGCCTCGGGTACTTTCGGCCATATTGTTCAATCATTGAATAACCGACGATATTTGGTGTGTGTTCGGTAAAAGACATTGAGTTAAAGCCGTGATCAAATGCACTTCTAACTTCGGCCTCAATTTTCTTTTTACCGGCATCGGGATCAGAGTTCCATAATTTTTGCCAACGCTCATCTGTCGGTACCATAAGCGCCCTTTGCGCCTGTAAATTTTCAAGCGTAAATTTCCCGACATTAATTGTTATTGGCAGTTTTTTTGAGTAGCCGTCAGCAGAAATTGTAACCTCTCCCTTATACTCGCCGGGAACAGACACTGCCGTTGTCGGCACTTCAAGCATGAATGACTGATTATTGCTGGCTTTTAGATTTTTAAGCTCTGAAAAGGGCTCAATAAGCTCGTTTTTATATGAATAAGTTCCCCAACTTGAATCATCCTCCTCTTTCGCCCGAAAACGCACGGAATACAAATTTGGTTTTAGTGTAGAGGGTGATGTCGGCGACGACAACTCACCGGCAGACATTTTTAAATTATTTAGCTCCGACTTGGCATGAAGTGAGAAGTAGTTATTTCCGTTCTCCCCGCGGGCTATATCTGACTTTATCCCGGAGATCACCTGATCACTTTTTGGCTTCGAGTCAACAGCCAAAGTATCAACATCAGCAGAAAAAATGATTGCTTTTTCGCTTGATATTGCCAGTGGACTACTTGAAGTTCCATCCGTTGAATTTGGCTCGCCTAGCCGCCAAGGAATTGATTTGTAATAGCTCTCAATTAAAGCGATGCCACTTAAAAAACGGGAGATTATATCAGGAAAGAGCCCGCCGACTTCCGAACGGTCGCACTCGACGACTGAAATTTTTTTGATTTTTACCTTTCCGCTACCATTATTTATCTTTAAGAAAAATTGGCCGTTATCTTTATCTTTTAATGGCGAGAAATAAGAGGAAAATGTTGTCGCCTTATTATTGGAAGTAGCCATTAATCGGCGATCTTGCAAAATCGTAATGTCAACTTTGCCTAGAGCATCAATATCTTTCGCCCGTGTTCCGGCAACTATTGTTAGTTTATCGGGAAAATCGGTCTCGAAGTTGATTGTTGTTTTGTAAAGTTTGCCTTTTTTTAACGGAGTATTTTGCGCAATCTCCAAGTAGCTATCAGTTAGATCAGCGATCTGTTCAAGAACAAGACGCTTGCCAGAAACCGTAGCGCTGGTATTTTTACTGTTGTTGGTAGTTTTTTCCCAGACACTTTCGTCAAAAGTCGGCACAACTTCAAAATTACCCTTTTTGATTAACTCAGTTCCGGTTGTCGGATCAGTGTCAGCCGAAATAAATGGAAAAAATTTATTGATCAATAAAAATCCGGCAATAATTACCGCTAATGTTATTAAAATCGTGACATTTTTTCGAGAGGATATTCTTCTCAACATCAAAAATTTCCCCCAAATGGTTCTTATTCTTATTTTAGCAGAAAAAAATATAGGTGGAAATCAGCCGATTTCGACCACTTTCGCCTTTTTTAGTATTTCCCCTGATAAATGTTCCTGATCGGTAGTGGTAATAATTGTCTGATGATTTTTAATAATTTTATAAAGATGCTCCCGCCGCTCGGCATCGAGTTCGGAAAAAATATCATCAAGAAGCAGTACCGGTTTTTTCTCATTTTCCAAAAATTGAAGCTCGACAGCTTTTAGCGCCAGAATAATGCTTCGAAGTTCACCGCGTGAAGCAAATCTGCCGGCCTCTTTTTGGTTTAGCAAAAATAATAGATCGTCGCGGTGCGGACCGAAAAGTGAAACACCGGCTGCGATCTCAATTTGTCGTCTTTGTTTCATATAATCAAGGAGGTTGCTTTGGTGTCTGGAAAGATAGGCGACAGAAAGTTTGGCGTTTTTTTGACCGGAAATTGTTTGATATTTATCGGATAATTTCTGATTAAAAAATTCAACCACTTCTTTTCTTTTTGCTGAAATGATCTCTGCCGATTCAGCAAGCCGCTCGTCCCAAAAATCAAGTTCCAACTCTGCCGCCCGACTTTCTGATATCAATTTTAAAAGTCGATTGCGCTGAGCTAAAACTTTGCGATATTCCATCAGCGCTGAGAGATATTTGTGGTCTTTCTGTGAAATTAAAATATCTAGAAATCGCCTCCGCTCCTTTGGTTCGCCAGTTATGATTTGAAGTGACTCTGGGGAAAAAATTACCGACTCCAAAATTCCGATGAAGTCGGTTGGCTTTCTTTTGATTCCCCTTTCTTTCACTTGAAAAAGAAAACGGGGAGTTTTTTGAATAAAGAGCTCCAAGTCATCGCCGACAATTCGAGTGAAATCGGCCTCAAAATTCACCAACTCCAGCCGATTATCGCCGCGAAAAGAGCGGCCGCAGGAAAGAACAACGATTGATTCCAAAATGTTGGTTTTGCCGACAGCGTTTTTTCCAACAAGAACAGTAATCTCGCCAAGCTCGAGCTCGAATTTCTTATGATTGCGAAAGTTTACGAGAGTTAGTTTTTGAAGCATAATAGCAAGCCATAAGCTAGTAAGTTTTAAGCCAATAAGCAGTAAGTAAGATTGACAAATTATTTGGATTGTGATGTAATTATAATGTCAGTACATTTCCGGGAAGAAAGGTGCGCTATGATTGATCGAGACCATTGCAGTATCGCGTACCTCGCCGGTGGTGTCATCGATATGTTGTCGATGTTGAGGTTGATTGTCTTTAACCCGCACTTCCGCGGGATCGGTGAGGCGAATGTCATGAAGGCCTTCATCGAGGTCACCTCGCCCGACCGCTTCGAGAACCCACGGCGCGGATCCGAACTCTATGACTACCTCAAGATGTTTCCCTGCGGGTGGCGGTGGCATCGACGCTGAGAAGATCGTCCAGGCGATGGCGTGCGTATAATCATTAACGGAATGATCGGTTCGCAACGTCTCCAACCCCAACCCCGGCAGTTCCACACTGCCATCCCGCCATATTGCAAGACATTGGTGGGTTTTTTCTTTTAAATGAAATAAATCTGACCTCCGCTCACTTTTAACTTTTTACTCGCTTTAATCCAACCCTCTTAACAAGGAAAAATTAGTTTGATATAAATGAAATATCCCGCTCCACTTTCGGAGCCATCCCCACGGAGGAGATGAAGATGACTGTGAAAAATGTTGTTTTAACAATTCTTGGAATTGCGTTGTATTGTTTTGTTGCTTATCTTGGTAAAGCGCTTTGGGTGCCAAACAGTGACACAAATATTACTGAGATCATCACCTATTGGGGATTCCTCGGTTGCGTCTTGCTTGCAGGAATTATTGGAACATTTTTAGCAGTAATTTTTCACAGTATTTACTGCAAGAGATTTAGTTGGGTTGTGATGAACGGCGGAATTATTTTCACTGCTATTTTCACGCCAATATATCCATTCTTGCAATTAATGTGCTCACGATAATTAATTCTTTTCACCCCTGTGGGTGAATTTTTTGTTCCGAACTGGTAAAACAAGCTAAAGCTTGCCCTCCATTTACTTTTTACTTTCCCGCCTCGGCTCCGCCGTTTAGGCGAGACGGGCGACTTTTAACTTTTCACTATTCCTCCACCCTCAACGGCATAATGATATAAAGATAGTCCTTGGTTTTTTCGCCGCGAATCAGGCCGGGGGACATCTTGTCATTAACCTCAAAGATGACTTTTTTGTCCGGCAGAACTTGTAAGATATCTAGTAAATACTTTGCGTTGAAAGTTATCTCTTCGGATTCGGCAGACGAGGTTGCGGCAATTTTGGCAACATTATCACCAACCTGATCAGCAACGCTTGAAATAATCACTTCGCTTGGAGCAAATTTTATTCGGATATTATTTGCTCCCTGCCTTGCAAAAAGCGCCGCCATTTTTACCGCCGATGAAAATTCCACCAAATTAATGTCGGCAGTTGTTTTAAATGATGCTGGAATAATCTGTTTGTAGTTTGGAAAAGCGCCTTCAATTAAACGAGAAACAATCTCCGACTCGCCGGCAGAAAAAGCAACTTGATTTTCCGAGATAAAAATCTTGACCTTTTCCTCGGCCGATAATGAGGTGATTCGCAGAACTTCGTGCATTGTTTTCGTCGGCACGATAAATTCGCAATCCTTGTTAACTTTGGGAATTTCGATTGTTTTCTCCGCCAAGCGGTAACTATCAGTCGCAACCATATAAAGTGTTCCACCCACGAATTTAAAATATATACCAGATAAAACCGGGCGTGTGTCGTCTGTTGCGGCGGCGATAATTACTTCGGAAATTGATTTTGTCAGCACTTCGGTTCTGATTTCAATAATCGCTTCATCGCTAACGGTTGGAACTTGAGGAAACTCGGAGAAATCAATTCCTTTAATATTGGCTTCGTAGCGCTGGCTTTTTAGATGCAATGTTGTCTCTTTTAATTCCAAATCGATATTTTCGTCGGAGTTGTTGGCGACAAACTCTGAAAGCAGGCGAGCGGGGATAGTTATAGCGCCATCTTTATCAATTTTGGCGCCGATTTTTGTTCTGATTCCAATCTCTAAGTCAGTAGCTGAGATTTCAAGTGAACCATGCTTTGCTTCTAAACAAATGTTTGAAAGTACAGGAAGTGTTGTTCTTATTCCAACAATTCTAGATACTGCCGACAATCCCTTATTCAACTTCTCTTGTGTGCATGAAATTTTCATCTCTCTCCTTAATTAAATAATAATTTGTAATTATAGGTGTTTTATAATCTGTCATACTGAACTCGTTTCAGTATCCCAGTAATTGATTGCTGAGATCCCGAAATAAATTCGGGATGACAAATATAGCAGTGGTATAATTTTTAGAAATTAGTTATTAGAAATTAGAAATTTTTCACCCCCTGTGGATAACTTTTTAAAAAAAAACCTGATTTTACACACAAAATTACAGGGTTATCCACACCCTGTGGATAACTCGGGAAGTTATCCACAACATATACCTAATTATATATTCTTTTGGAAAAGTTATCCACAGGTTTACAGAGTTATCCACAGGTTAGGTTATAACTTTATTCAGATGTTATTAATATTTTTAAAGAATAATACACTCTTATTATCAAAGTTATTCACATATTCACAGGGCTTATTATTACTATTATTATTTATATTAAGTTAATAAATAATCAGACACTTGTGAATTACTGAAAAATCATTTCTTTTATAAGTTCAATTTCATTGCGCAACTGTTTATCTAAAGAGATATCTTTTGCAATTCTTTTTTCCGCATACATTATAGTTGTATGATCTTTGCCACCACACTCACGAGCAATATCAGGGTAAGATAAACTTGTCATTGTTTTAATTAAATATATCGCAACGTGACGCGGTCTAATAATCTCTTTATTTCTTTTATGTGAAAAGATATCCTCCACTGTCACATGGTAGAATTTTTGTACTGCTTTGATAATTTTTTCAACCGAAATCACCTGTCTTAATTGATTTTTATGTAACAACTCTCCAAGTATTCTCTCGGCCTCTGCAATTGAGAGTTCAATTGCAGTCAGTTCAGAAACAGCAAACAATTTAATTAGAGCGCCTTCAAGCTCACGAATATTTGAAGTTATATTTTTAGCGATAAATTCAATAATATCATTACTAATCTCTTTTTTCTGTTCCTCACACTTAGTTTTCAAAATAGCGCATCTTGTTTCAAAATCCGGCGGCTGGATATCAGCAACCATTCCCCACTCAAATCTGGTTTGCAATCGTTTTTCCAACCCTTTTATATCTTTTGGTGTTCGATCAGAGGTCATCACAACTTGCTTGTTTTTTTGGTGAAGATGATCAAAAGTGTTAAAAAATTCCTCTTGTGTTAACTCCTTTTTACTTAAAAATTGAATATCATCAATTAAAAGTATATCTATATTACGGTAACGATCCTTGAACTCCTTGGCTTTTCCGATTTTTACTGATTCAATATAATCATTTGTAAACGCTTCACAGGATGTGTAGCGAATTTTAGAATTAGGGCTCTTTTCCAGAATTCTATTTCCGATCGCTTGTAAAAGATGGGTCTTTCCAAGTCCTGAATCACCGTAAATATAGAGTGGATTATATGCCTTGCCCGGTTTTTCCGCAACTGATTTTGCCGCCGCTTGCGCCAATTGGTTTGATGTTCCAACAATAAAACTCTCAAAATCGTACTGCTCTTTTAGCCCCCTATGTTTAACCTTTTCTGAAAAGTTATCCACAGGGTTATCCACATGTGAATAACTCACCGAGTTATCCACAGGGCTGTGGATAACTCGGTTTTTTTCATCATCTTTTTTTTCTAAATTTGAACTTTCTGCGACCTTAAATTTAACATCAGAAACTGGCTCATTTGTTTGTTTTTGTAATGCCTTTTTTATCTCACTTAAATACTTCTTTTTTAAAAAGCCCTCAAAGAAAATATTTGGCACCCCGACTGTAAAAACGCCCTTTTTAAAGTCGCAAATAAAGGTATTTTTAAACCAAGTTTTAAAGTTTGGTTTTGAGATTTCAACTTCTAATTCCGCCAAAACCGCTTGCCAAATTTTTTCCAAGTTATCCACAGGTTTCTCCCTAATTTCTATTGTATTAAAAACATAGCAAGTTATCCACAGGGGGTAAATAGAAAATCAAAATTTAAAGATCAAAAATCAAAATGGCGGTGGAGTTATCCACAGGCAAAGAGGAGAATTTTGGAAAAATCTTTAGGGCTTGATTTTTGTCATCTGTTTTGTTACTCTAAGTGAGTAAAGAAAAATTGAAGTAAAAACTACCACAGATTTATTGTCACTGATAAACACAGATAAAACCATCAGTGAAAATCTGCCTGCCCGCCGTAGTCCGCCTATTACGGACGAAGGAGGGTGACGATAGATCAGTGAGAGTTTATAATTCATTTTAGAACCAATACCATGAAACGAACTTATCAACCAAACAATCGAAGACGACATAAAACCCATGGTTTTTTAACTCGGATGAAAACCAGCGATGGCGCTAATGTAATTTCTCGCCGCCGAGCTAAGGGCCGAAAAAAACTCTCTGTTGCTTAACCCGAGATATTTTGTGATATAATAAAAATATGAAAAATATTCAACTTAAGAATATTGTTTGGAAAGAGGGTGATTATTATGTTGCTCAATGTCTTAATGTTGATGTTTCTAGTTTTGGCGAAAACAAAAAAGAAGCGCTCTCTAATCTTTGTGAAGCCCTAGAGTTATTTTTTGAAGATACTGACTTGGCGGAAATCACTAAAATTGAGCGCCCAGAAGTTGTGGCGACTCAAATTTGTCATGCCTAAATTACATCAATCAAAAGAAATAGAAAAAGTCCTTATTTGTAAGGGCTTTTGTTTTGTCAGTCAGAGAGGCAGCCACCGAAAGTATCGGAAAGAGGGCAGGAAAGTTTTGACCGTTATAATCCCCGCCGATCGCAAAGAAATTCCAATTGGGACTTTCAGGTCAATTCTTCGCCAATCCGGGCTGTCGGAAAAAGATTTTATAAAATAGTTTTGGAGAATAAAAAAAAGCAGATAATTTCTGCTTTTTGGGTTATTATTCGGGCAAAGGAGTCATCATTTCATCAACAAATCTTCGATATCTTGCCTCTGCTTCTTGGCTGATAATTTGTCGCGAGCGCGTTGTATTTGCGCTTTGTATTTTCTCTTCTTCTCTTCTTTTTTGCATCACTTCTTCGTAAATTTCCAAGTAACCGAACCTTTTGGCGATTGATGGAGTAGAAAGATGGTGCTGTAAAATAAACTTTATCTTGCACTCATTGTCTGCCCAACAGATACAATCATCAAGAATTTCCGGTTGGTTGTTAAAAATCGTGCAAGGCTGGTAACAAGAATGTTTGGCAGCCAACCAGTCGGTCCTAATTTCAATAACATAATATTCACTGTCATCAACTTTTGCTGACGCGCCAATCGTTAATTTTAGCGCTTTGATCTGGGAAACTACTGCCGCCCACAAAAACGCTTGGTCAAAATACGGCTGCCCTTCTTCCGGCAGTTCGTCGCGATCAATAATTGGACCGCCAATAGTGGAAAATACTCGATTTGGTTCGCCGCAGGTTTGTTGCTTTATAAACTCATTGATGATTCGTTGGCTCTCATCATCAGCCAAATACTGTTCTTTTACACGCCTATCGGTAAGAAGCCCCTCGGCAAGTATCGGAACATAATCACCAACTTGCCAAAAAAATCGTACTTGATGGTGAAGATTCCATTGGTTTTGGGGTTGAGTCCTTGGGAAAATATTCCTAACTTTGTTGATTGGCGGAAGCGCCTCATCATTAAATAAGCAAACACATGGAATTTGCCCGGGCAACACAAACCTCGGATCGCCTAAAAATCTGAATCTACCAGCGGTTTCACTCACTACAATCCCTCCTTTCGGGACGATTTAAGAGTAGCAAATCCAGTTACCTCTTGTCAATAGTTGAGTAATCAGTGATTTTCTGCTTTAATGGGAGTATGCTAAAAAATATTCATCGTTTGCGGAAAAGCCGGGAAATTCAGCGGGTTTTTCAAAAAGGCAAACAAACAAGAAGCCAGAATTTCATAATTAGATATTTACCAAGCAGAAACCAAGTCAGCCGATTTGCTTTTGTTGTCGGGACGAAGGTTGATAAAAGAGCAACCCGACGAAATGCTCTGAAGCGTCAAATGCGTGAAGTCGTTCGGAAAAATTTGGAAAAAGTTCCTGCCGGCTTTGATATAATCATCATCGGCAATAAAATTCCAAACTGGCCGATCGAACAAAAAAAAATTGTTGATGAGTTGGGGAAATTGCTGCTGTCTTTACATTGACAAATATTGAAGTAAAAACTACCACAGATCTATTGGCACTGATTAACACAGATACGGAATCATCAGTGATTATCAGTGACGATAGATCAGTGAGAGTTTATACTACATTATTTAATCAGATGAAAAAGCTTTTAATCGCAATAATCACCATTTACCAAAAAACCTTGTCACCCGATCATGGCTGGTTTTCAGCTCACTTTCCCGGCGGTTATTGCAAATATCAGCCCGATTGTTCTGAGTATTGCAAACAGGCAATCGAGAAAAAAGGCCTGATTTTTGGCATCACATTTGGCGCTTGGCGAATCGTGCGCTGCAACCCGTGGAGCCGGGGAGGAGTGGACGAAATTTCTAATTTCTAATTAACCTAATTTCTAAAAAATACCCAATGCTAAAATGACAAAAAACGGGCGATTTAGGCATTAGACATTTTGTCATTATTTAGATCAATTAGACCAATTAGAATGAATTAGAAATTTTGTTTACAGCTTACTAGCTTAAAACTTAAAACTTAAAAACTATGAAATCTTTTTTCACCACAATCCTTTATGTGCCGATGTACAATCTGCTTATGTTTTTAGTCGCTGTGGTTCCCGGTCATCAAGTCGGGCTGGCGATTATTTTAGTCACAATTATTTTGCGCCTGATTTTGCTTGCGCCGTCAATTAAGGCGACAAAGTCGTCACTAGAAATGCAAAAACTCCAACCGATTTTGAATCAAGTTAGAGCAAAACACAAGAACAATCAAGCAGAGATGTCAAAAGAGATGATGCGGATTTTCAAAGAACACAAGGTTTCACCTTACGGAAGTTGTTTGCCGTTGATTATACAGCTTGTAGTTTTGATCGTTTTTTATCAAGTAATTATGATTGGGTTTAATGGCGACCATTTTGATCTTCTCTATTCCTTCGTTCCGAGGCCAGGTGAGATCAACCTTAATTTTCTTGGACTGAATGTTGCAAAGCCCGATCTTTGGGTTTTGCCGATTATCGCCGGCGCTTTCCAATTTTTGCAAACAAAAATGATGCCGCAGCCGCCGCTTTCAACAAAGTCCAACGATCCAATGGCGATGATGAACAAGCAAATGCTTTATTTTTTCCCGATTTTAACAATTATGATCGCCCGCTCATTGCCGTCCGGACTTGTCCTTTATTGGGTAGTAACGAGCATAATTATGATTTTTCAGCAGTGGTACATCAATTCTAAATTTCAACTTGGTTTCTTCGGCCGCTTCCCCGAAGTCCCAGTTGAAAAATTGCCGGAGTATACTTTAGAAGAAGAATCAAATCCTGACGGAACGGAAAAAATCGAAGAAAAAGCATCATCGTCAAAAAAGTTAAAAGGAGTGGAGATAACGGTTAGACGGAAGAGATAAGTCAAAATTTAAAAATCAAAAATCAAAATTGTGGTGAGCACTGCGTTCTCGCACTATAATAGTTCAAGCACGAAGTGCTTTCATAAATTTTGAACTTTGAACTTTGCATTTTGAATTTTAAACTTCTAATGGAAGCGTGCCAGAGTGGTTGATTGGGCTTGTCTCGAAAACAAGTGTGGTCGCAAGATCACCAGAGGTTCGAATCCTCTCGCTTCCGCCAATCGACTCCCCACCAGCTGGCGGGTCGCTCATGGCGAGCCATTCGATTCGTCAAAAATAAATTTCCGAAAGGAGCAAAAATGAATTACGACACTGCGATCAAAAAATCATGGAGCTATATTTTAAAATATCGTTTTCTTTGGGGGTTGGGAGTTTTGGCTGCCTTAACCGAGGGTGCTTCCGGAGCAAATTTTTATAGCTATTCTTCAGCCGACACTCCACAAATCGATCAAGCGAAAGCAACAGAAGTCGCGAGAAAAACACTTGATTGGATTTCTAATCATGCGACTTTTGTCATTACTGCACTTATTATTTTATTTATTTTGTCGCTAATTTCTCTTTTTGTTTCATATTGCGCCAGAGCCGGATTAATTTTTTCAATTGATAAACTAGAAAGCGGCGGAAAAATCAATTTCACACAAGCATTTAAAGCCGGGATAAAATACTTTTGGCGATCTCTTGGGTTGGCGTTTGTTTATACATTCTCGATTTTATTTTGCCTGGTCGCTCTCATGCTTTTGATTTTTGCAATTGTGATGCTTGCTGTTGGCATTACTCCGTGGCTTTTAATTATTTTGATTCCAATCGGAATAGTGGCACTCGTTGGTTTTATTGCGCTTTTGATTTATTTTAATTTTATTTTGCTTTTTTCTTTGCGGGAAATCGTAATAAAAAATACTGGAATTTTGAAAGCCATTGACAATAGCTGCAAGCTGATCAGAAAGAAACTGGGTGCAATTATTATTTCTTGGTTGATAAATCTTGCGCTTGGGGTTGCGGCTTCAATGGTTGTGGCGATTTTTGCTCTCGTTATTGGCGGGCTTTTGGCACTTATCGGAGTCGGCATCTATTTTTCTCTTGGCGTTGTTGCAACTTTTGTTTATGCAATTCCAATTACTTTGATTTTCATCGCCGCACTAATTTTGTTGAGCGGTATAATTAACGCCTATTTCTCCACATATTGGACACTAATTTATCGTCAAATAAGCGATAAAACCTAATTCCCAAATTTTCTACTAAAATAATAATTAATAGGAGAATATATGCAAGAAACAAAAACTTTTGAGACAAATAAAAAAATTGCCTTGCTTTCTGTTCAATTCGTGCTTTTTGTCGCGATTGTAACTATTGCGCCGATGATTAAACAACAGTTTATCGTTGGGCCACTTGTCAACGCAACACTTTTTATTTCCGCCGCAACATTGGGAACTGCCGGCGCAATTATGATTGGGCTAATTCCGAGTGTGATCTCACTTTCTACTGGACTACTCCCTGCGGTTTTAGCACCGGTGATTCCGTTTATTATGATTAGTAATGCGATTTTGGTTTTGGTATTTGCTGGGCTCAAAAAGCGCAATTTCTTTCTTGGTGTTGTATCAGCCAGTGTCTTGAAATATTTATTTCTCTATGCCACAAGTTCAGTTGTAATTAGCTTGATTTTGAAAAAAGAAGTTGCCAAGCAAGTTGTGTTAATGATGAGCTGGCCACAATTGGTTACAGCACTAATCGGCGGCGTAATTGCCTACTCATTTCTTAGAGTGTTAAGACATAAAACAGCTTATGAGGACTGATCTCAATCTGGTCCAAGAATTAATATAATTTATCCTTTCTTTACTCCTTTATCCTGATGATGGTTTGCTTTCGGTCACTCAAATGGCCGGTTTTTTGATACAATGGAAATAATGACGAAACCAAATCCGAAATCCGAATACCGAAATCCGAAATCCGAAACAATAATGAAATTCGAAAATAAATCGCAAAATAATACAAAACAAAAAATGGATTCCAAAAATCAGAAAACATATGATCTTGAGGAGCGAACATTCGAATTTGCTAAAAATTGTAGACAACTTGTAAAATTGATTCCAAAAACAATATCGAACATCGAAGACGGCAAACAATTAGCCAGATCATCAGGATCAGTCCCAGCAAATTATATTGAGGCCAATGAGTGCCTTGGTAAAAAAGATTTCTTAATGAAGGTCAAAATCTGTCGCAAAGAATCAAAGGAAAGCAAGCTCTGGTTGAGATTGTTATACATTGACAACCATGCGCTAAGCAAGAAAAGAAACGAATTAGTCCAAGAGTCCGATGAATTAATGAAAATATTTGGATCAATTGTTCGAAAATCCGAATAACGTTTTGAAAAGTTTTGGCTTAGTTTTCTGGTTTTCGTATTTCGGATTTGTTTCGTGCTTCGGATTTCGAATTTCGGATTTTAACTTTTGTATATGGTCAACCTTGATCGAAAACTTTTCTCGATGCGCAGGCAAGACGAGGAGGAGCAAGTCCAAGCACTTTCTCGCCAGCTTTCCCTGCCGTATATCGACCTTGTCGGTTATCCTTTTGCCGCCGAAATTTTTTCGATTTTTCCCGCCGATATTATGTTGCGCTATTCTTTTGTTCCTTATTTAAAAATCGGTCACGAACTTCGATTGGCGACAACTGCGGCGGTCTCGTCTGATCTGCAGAATTATCTTGACGAATTTGCAAAGGCGACAAATTATCACTTTACTTTTTCCTTGGTTTCTAAAACCGGTTTTTTGTATGCTCTTAATCAGCTTAAAATAAAGCAAGATGAAGCAAGAGAAAAAACCGAGAACTTGAGCGAAAAAAAAGAGGGGATGCTGGAAAAAATTAAAGTTCTTGCCGATATTGAAGCGCTGGCGCGAAAGGTTTCAACTTCGGAGCTTCTTGATTTGCTTTTGGCGTCGGCGGCAAAATTAGGCGCTTCTGACATTCACATTGAACCAGAAGAAAATGAGTTTCTTATTCGCTATCGAATTGACGGCGTTTTACAAGATGTCTTTAAAATGCCAAAAAGCGCCTATAAATTTTTGCTGTCGCGAATCAAGTTTTTAGCAAAATTAAAGCTCGATATCGTCGCCGCGCCGCAAGATGGCAGATTCTCCTTTAAAAGCGAGATTGGCAACATTGATCTTCGTGTTTCAACTTTGCCCTCGGCCTTTGGTGAAAGCGTTGTGCTTCGACTTTTGGGGCAGGAGATTCGGGTTTTAAAACTTGAGGATTTAGGATTTCGCCCAGACGCCTTGTCTTTGATAAATCAAGCAATTTCTCGTCCGCACGGAATGATATTAAATACCGGTCCAACCGGATCAGGAAAAACAACGACGCTTTACGCCATGATTGTTGCCCTAAAAAAACCGGGAATTAAAATAATTTCACTGGAAGATCCGATAGAATATCGAATTGATGGTGTCGAACAGAGCCAGGTTGACCCGGTCGGTGGCTACACTTTCGCCAACGGCCTGCGAGCCGCTCTGCGCCAAGACCCGGACATTTTGATGGTTGGTGAGATACGAGACAAGGAAACGGCGGAAATCGGCGTACAAGCGGCGATAACCGGGCACTTATTTTTAACTTCGCTTCACTCCAACACCGCGTCGGGCGCACTGCCCCGTCTCTTGGAAATCGGCGTTCGGCCGTTTTTACTCGCCGGCTCAATAAATTTAATTATGGGTCAGCGGCTTGTGCGAAAAATCTGCACCAAATGCCGCGAAGAATTTTCACCCAGCGAGGTTGTTTGGGATGAAATTAAAAAAATACTTGCTCCCATAATGTCAAAACTACCGACTGAAATTTCAGCCAAGTTAAATTTGCCGGCAAATCAAATAAAGCTTTGGCGCGGCGTCGGCTGTTCGGCCTGTGGTAAAACCGGCTATTTAGGTCGTCAAGTTATCGTTGAGGCGCTAGTTCCATCACCGGCGATGGAGGAGTTGATCTCAAAACAGGCAACAATCGCCGAGTTCTCAAAATTGGCAATTGACGAAGGAATGATCACAATGGAGCAAGATGGGTTAATAAAGGTCTTGCAAGGTGCAACAACCACAACCGAGGTTTGGAGAGTAACGAAGGATTAGTTTTAAGCCAGTAAGCTAGTAAGCTGTAAGCAAGAATAGCGAATAGGGAATAGAGAATAGAGGGAATGACAAAACCAGAATAAAGAATGACCTGCCTGCCGGACTTCGATGAGCTCAGTCGAATCGCAGGCAGGCGAAAAAAATCCAAAACCCAAAATCAAAATGTCAAATAATTCTGTCATCCCCGACCTGATCGGGGATCCACTAATAGTAAAACTCAACTATCAGTGGATTCCCGCCTTCGCGGGAATGACGTACACAAAAACAGGGGGAACAAGCTTTAGATTGCTTCTAAAAAAATACTTCTGAAAAACTGCCGAAAACAAAAAACCACAAATTTAGAGTGTTGTGGTTTTTTTGAGTTAGCAAACAATGTCTGATCCTTGTTATGCTGTAAATCCCTCGGTAATATTCATTGCGACACGAATGATAAAGTATGCGGCCATGATAATTACGATTCCGATAACGGCATTAATGACTCCCTGCTGTCCCTTTTTTGCTTGGTCAGGGTTACCTCCGGCAGTAATATAAGTGATTCCAGCGATAATTAAGTAAAGAACTGCGATAAATCCAGCGGCAAAAGTCACGTAAGTCAAAACAACATTAAGCACTCCCCAAACATCTGCAGAAGTGGCAAAAGTTGGAGTAAACAGATCTCTCCACTCCGAAGTTTCGGTTACTGCCTTTGCCTTCTCTGCTCCAGCTCCAAATGTTGCAATTTTACTCAAGAGATTCATTCTCCTCCTATTCTTAGTTTATTTAAATTTTTAACCCTACATATATCTTACAACTTGATGAAAAAGGTTGTCAAGAGGGGGCGGGGAAATGTCTAATTTCTAATTGACCTAATTAACCTAAATAATATCCAATGACGAAATGACTAAAATTGAATGACTTGGGCATTAGACATTTTGTCATTATTTAGAGCAATTAGACCAATTCGAGAGTATTAGACATTTCACTATCATTTAACTTTTTGATAAATCGAGTTAAAAATTAAATGCAATTCCTTCGCTTCTTTCCAGAGCAATGCGATTTTATCCTTGTGTTCAGGTAGACATTTGGCTAACATTCGTAGCCAATGTTTTGTTTCCCTTGCTTCTTTTTTGCAAATTCCAATTTTGTGCTTAAAATCCTTTTTTGATTCTGCATCATCAGCTTCACAATAATTTGCCCCAGTTGAAGTTGCCGATCTGATAAGTTGCGAGATTATTGGCTTGATTATAGTAGTTTCGTTAATTTGTTTACAAAAAGCTATAATGCCTTCTCCAAATTTCGCTGTTCTATCTTCCAAATCCCACTTTGTATCGGTGATATTTTTATCATTAGTCATTTTGTCATTGGATATTTTTTAGATCAATTAGGTCAATTAGAAATTATGCTAGTAGTTGTCCCAGTGAATTTATAATCACATTCGCCGAAAGGACGACGGCGAGACCGATGACCGCCCAAATCAGTGTTTTTTTGGCGCTTTCGGCTTTGGCATCTTCGCCAAATGATGTCATATAAAGATAACTGGCCCAAAGAATCATAAAGAAGGCAACGACCTCTGCCCAACTGACGGCGAGGCGAATAATTTGCCAAATTAAGCCATCTTTGTGGCCAAAGAAAGATAAGACAGAAGCGTTTGGTCCGGCAAAATCACCGCTTTCAGGAGTGGTCGGAGGGATTATTGTCTTTTCAAATGATCCGGATCCGATTGCTAAGCGTTCAGCGACAATTTTTTGAACTTCAGAGACAGTCATCTTTACAAGAACAACAGCCAAAGTAGCGGCAATAATTCCATAAACGGCAAAAAGCACGGCTTTTTTAGCAACTTGGGCTTTTTGTTGGTCGCCGCCGGCAGTGATGTATTTCATGCCGGCAAGAACAATGGCGAGGACGGCGATAAAGCCAAGAATCATAAGTCCAATTGAGCCAACGCGTCCTACAGCGTCTTGAATTGTTCGCATTGATGAGGCGCCGAGATTTGCCAGCCAAGTAGGTTTTTTCCCAAGTGACCCAAGATCATCATCACCGACAGGATCGGTTTCTATACTTTCGCCGTCGTCAGTGCCGGTGCCGGCGGGGTCAGCTTTTGAATTAACGGTGATTATGCCATCTTTACTAAAAGAGATAATATTACTTTGTCTAGTTTCGTCTCCGGGAAAACATTCTTCGCTGGCTTTGCTCTCCATTGCAACACCAATGATCCGGTGCTGTCCTGATTGGCTAAGTGATATTGGTCTATCGGTATCACAAAGACCAGTGGCAGAGCATTGGGTAATATCTTTAACATTTTTTTTAGCAAGTTCGCAAACTACATTATTATCTATTTCTTTCCATTCAACGCCCGGGTCAACTTTTAAAATCAAAGTTGAAACATGATCAATTTTTCTTGTTGTTCCCGAAGGATCAGTTTTAATATGAATATTAAAGTTTTTGTCGGCCTCGACATTATCAGGGAAGTCGAGTGTCAGAACTCTCCCTGAAACGGTCGTGCTATTATAAACCGTTATCGTGCTTTCGCTGTTTGTTGACCAACCGAGGATATTATTTGCGTCGCAGGGAGTCGAAGTATCCGACTTCATTGCAACAGCAAAAATCTGGTGGCGACCAAGTTCAGTTGGGTTGTCAAAATCAACGCTTTTGCAGTCACCCCGAGCATCGCAAGTCGTCTGCCCCAAGAGCCGAACAAAGGGATCTTGTGGTCCGGAAATCGCTCCAGCTGTATTGCAGATGCTGTTTTTAATATCTTCTAATTTAGCGTCTTTTTTTGGAAATGATTTCCCTGCACCGGTGGCAAAAACCGAAATATGGTCGATTGTTGCCTTGTAATCTTGGCTGGGATCTTTTTGGCTTCTAACTGAAAGATTAATTTTTACTTTTCCTCCGGATTTGATATTTAAGCGGTCGCTCGCAGGGGAAACAAAAACTTCGATAAAATCATCTTGGCTTGCTTCGGCGGCGCTTGCAATTTGTGGCTCTGCGGCATCAGCAATCGCTTCTCGCTCGGCGGGGGTTGTGTCATCGGGATAATAAGTCGGTGCTGGGCAAATTGTTACTCTTCCATCATCAACCAAGGGATCGGCAGAGTAGCTATTTTTTACAACCAAATAAGCGCCGATTGTTGTCGCGGCTAGCAGAAAAACAAAGGCGAGATAAATTTTAAATATTTTATGCATTTTTTATCACAAATTAAGGAAGTATAAACTCTCACTGATATTTACAAGTCAATATATTGAAGTATAAACTCTCACAGATTTATCGACACAGATTGACACAGATTTTCTGAACATTTATCAGTGTATATCTGTGACAATTGATCTGTGGAAGTTTTTACTTCCTAATTTTACCTGTGGTAGTTTTTGCTTCAATTTATCTATATATATACCAAAACCCATCTTTTAAATAACCGGTTGCGTCGGCAAAGTAGTTGATGTTGTCGGAAGTGTTGTCTTTGTTTGGATCCCAAATTGAAACAGTATCGCCGGAAAGTTTGGTCAAAACAATATAATGTCCGCCTTTTGGACAGCCGGTGTAGCGAGTTGGGTCTTGAGTTATTTTACCACCACAGCCAACAAGGGCGATAACCGGTTTACCTTTTTTTAACAGATCGACAGCTCCTGAATAAGTCACTTTGTTGTAGCTAAATCCCCAAGCGCGGGCAATTATTCCGAAACAATTGGAATTTGTGCCGGAGCCATTTATTCGACAGGGGGTTCCAGAGGAATCCTTGTGACTCAAAAAATAGTCGGCAACCTTAGCAGGATTGGCGTAATCATCTGGGTTGGCCCATTGTTCGACTTCATGTGGGGCATACCATCTCATAACAGAAGCAACTGCGGTAGGACCGCAACCGGCTTTTTCGATATTAGTGTTATTGCCTTTATCATCTTTTCCATAAGGATTATTTTTCCAGAGTGAAGCTGTTTGCTTGAATTTATACCACCCACAGGTTCCGCTTGCTGAAGAGACGAAGTAATTGTAACTAAAAATTGCGACGACGACTAAAATAACCACGCCAAGGGCGACGATTAAAGAATTGGTAAGCCATCTTGTAGAAAATTTGGCCATAGGCCCCTACAAAATTACGAATAAAACGAAATTACTAAAACAAAGAAGTATAAACTCTCACAGATCCATATTCACAGATAATCACTGATAATTCCATATCTGTGTCAATCAGTGATAATAGATCTGTGGTAGTTTTTACTTCATTATTTCGGAGTTGGCATTCCGGCGATATTTTGAACCAGATAGACCAGCATTAAAAGTGCGGCGCCGGTCAGTGTTGAAAATATTATATCCTTTGCCTCGTTTATTCCGCCGGAATCGCCCTTGCTAGTTATATATTTATAGCCGGCATAAATTGTCATCAAAATGCACAACGATACGGCGGCTTTCATCGAGAAGGAGTAAAGCGATTTAATATATTCATCGTAAGTATAGCTCTTTCCGCTTTTTATTGCTTCAGGAAAACCAACGCCAACTTGAGTTTTTCCGCCTTCAGTCGCTGTGGTTGTCGGTGTAGGAGTTGTCGTAGTAGGAACTGTTGAGCCGCTTGTGCCAGCGGTGGCGAAAGATTTATCTGGCAATATAAAAAAAACCGAAGCGGCGAGGATCAGGGAAAGATAAGTTATGGAAAAAAGTTTTTGCATTTTTTATCACAAATTAAGGAAGTATAAACTCTCACTGATCTTTACAAGTCAATATATTGAAGTATAAACTCTCACAGATTTATCGACACAGATTGACACAGATTTTCTGAACATTTATCAGTGTATATCTGTGACAATTGATCTGTGGAAGTTTTTACTTCCTAATTTTACCTGTGGTAGTTTTTACTTCAATATTTATTAGTGTTAGAATTTACCATCCCGACTTTCGTAAAAGTTCGGTGATTCTTGACGCCGCAGTATCGAGCGAGGCCTGTGCCGATTGACTTTTTGAATTTAGGCGGGAAATTGCTTCATTAAAAATCGTGTCAACTTCCACCGGATAACGACCTTTGTTCCAGGTTTTGGCAATCGCGACAAGCTCCTTCGTCGGCTTTCCACCGCTCGATCTTGCCTTCAATGTTGTGTCGGCGGTAACTTTAGTTGCCTGAAGCTGGCTGGTTGCAGAATTATATGTTGATGCCTCGTCGCCAGCGAGAAACAAAACAAACTCCCATGCGACATCGGTCATCGGTGAAATACTGGGAACAACATAAGTTGTGTAGGATCCATAATCAATCAGTGGATTTAAGTCGCCGATTTGTGGTATAAGCGCCCGCTGAAATTTAAAATTCGGATAAATTTGATTCAAATATCCCGAAAAGGAGGAGTAATTTAAAACCATTATTGCTTTTCCCTCAACGAAGGCCTGAACATCATTTGGCATTTGGCTATTCCAAGAGTAATAAGGGCTGGCAGGATCGGCGTAAGAAGCGTAAAAATTGAGCGAATTTGTGCCGGCAAAAACATCAGCGCCCGAAGAGTCCTTTACTGGCAAATTAATGTTTGATTGAGTCAGGTCATCAGAAGTCATTTTAGTTTGATTTTGAAGCATAAGAAGCGACAAAATATCAGCTGATTTGGAAACATTATTGCTGGTTCCGATCGCAATTCCACTCACCTGAATTGTTGCGCCGTTTTTTGTCGTCAGCCAGGGTAAAATCTGATTCAACTCATCCCATGTTGCTGGAAAATTATTAAAAATCTTCGAGAGTTTTTGCCGCTGTTCGTCATTGTCTCTGGTCGCTTTCAGCGCTTTTTCTTGGGCCGCCGAATAAAGCTCCGGGTTGTAATAAATTTGCAAAACATCAATTCCCGGCGCAAGCCCGTAAAGTTTGTTATCAAAAATATTATCCTTGATTATTGGATCAGAGTAAGTGGAGGCGATATCAATTTTTTTATCCTTCAGAACTTCATTATCGACTGGCGCCAATTTCCCTCTGTGTCTAAAAACCCAGTCGTTTGGGATAGCCCAAACATCCGGTCCTTCGCCGGAGGTCATTGAATTCAGGGCATCATTTTCGTAAGAAGCGTTGAATCCTCTTTGGGAATACTTGACCGTGACTCCGGAGTTTTTCTTTTCAAAATCCTTGATTATCGGCTTGAAAACATCGGGGTCGACAAATCCCCAAACAACTAAATCCTTGTGACCTGTGGTTGTGGTTTTGCCGCAGCCGGTTAAAGTCAACATAAAAAATATCGCCAGTGTTGTCGTCCCTAAAATTTTTAAGAATTTTTTCATATCCCCTACTAAATTACGAATATAAATAAGGAAGTAAAAACTCTCACTGATCTATCGTCACAGATTTTCACTGATGAGTCATCTGTGTCAATCAGTGACAATAAATCTGTGGTAGTTTTTATTTCGATATTTAACTATTATCGGCGTTACTTCAGCGTGAAAGGTCAGCGTAGTTATTTCGAAATTTCTGTCAGATATTTTCTGAACTCTTCGCCGATATCCTCGCGTTCCAGTGCCATCCAGACATTGGTTTTTAAATATTCAAGAACATTTCCACAGTCATAATATTTTCCGCCGGCGACTTCACGGCAGAGCAATCCGCCATTTTGGCGTAAAATGTTTATGCCGTCAGCCAACCAGACTTCATTGCCCTTGCCCGGCTTAAGATTTTTAAGTGCGGTAAAAATTTCTGGTGGCAGAACATATGCGCCGTCGCAAGCCAAATCCGATGGTGCTTCCCCTGGTGTTGGTTTTTCGATCAAGTCGGTAACATTGTAAATGTATTCTTCAAGTTTTTCAATTGCCGGCACGCCATAGCGCGACAAATGACTTTTATTCTCAATTTTGACGGCAGAAATTACTGGCTTGTCATATTTTTCAAAGACAGAAATTAATTGCGAAAGGCGGGGAGTTTCTGCCGTGGTGAATTGATCGCCCCAAAGGACAGCAAACGGTTCATCGCCAATAATATGTTCGACGTTCAGTACCGGCGTCCCATTTCCGTACGGACCTTTTTGCCGGATATAAATAAAATTTGCCATTCGGGCGATTTTTTTAATCTGCTCTAATTGCTCAGTTTTGCCGTTTTTTTCCAGATAATGTTCCAATTCCAAACTGTGGTCAAAGTAATCTTCAATTGCTCTTTTATTTGCACCGGTAACAATAATAATATCTTCAATGCCGGAAGCAACCGCTTCTTCGATAATATAATGAATTACCGGTTTATCAACAATCGGCAACATCTCTTTTGGAATTGATTTTACCGCCGGCAAAAATCTTGTGCCGTAACCGGCAGCCGGAATTACCGCCTTGCGAATTTTTGGCATAATTATGATTTAAAGGGATATTCTAACACTGACTTAATTACACTGACTTAGCACTGACAAATGAAAATTTTCCAGTCAGTGAAAGGTCAGTGTGGAAAAGTCAGTGTTAGAATTTCAACTTATCCTGTCTCAATCTTTAACGACTTGGTCTTTGACCGTGAATCTTTTGGAATTGTAATCGAAAGAAGTCCATTTTTTAGTGTTGCTTTGGCTTTATCGGAGTCAACGGCAACAGGCAGAACAAAAGTTCTGGAAAACGAGCCCCAATAACACTCTTGGACAAAGTGCT
>CAZVFH010000003.1:0-55252 GCA_964626415.1 uncultured Candidatus Saccharibacteria bacterium | reverse complement strand
TTTACTTTGTGTTATAATATTAATAACTAAGAAACTGTTTAATAACTGCTCTTGAAGATAGAAACGAGAGCATTTTGAGCGAAAAATGAAAACTTTTGAGGAAAAGTAACTTGTGTTACTTTGACGAGAAATTTTCATTTTGCAGCCAAAATGAATCGTTTCTAGCTATCAGATGTAGTTATTAAACAGTTTCTAAGGTAAATAATATTATTTTCTTGTCAACTATATATAAAAAAGGAGGTTTTATGGACCCGGTTAAAAAATTCCGGATTGTATTTTGGGTTATTTTTTCCGTTTTGATGTTAGTAATTGCCATCGGTAGTTACTATTTTTTTACCATTAATGGCTGGAAAGAAAAAATTATTGCCAGTAAAGATGAAAAAATTGCCCAATTGACGGATGATTTGTCAAAACAGGCAAAATTGCTCGAAGAAACCGGTTCACAAACCTCTAAAGACAAGGCAGCTCTTTCTGCTGAAAATGCCCAATTAACAAAGGATAAAAGTTCACTGACGGCGGAAAATGCCGCCCTAAAAGCCGGCAAAGCAAAAGCACTTGCCTATAATGAATTTTTCAAATTTTTAAATACAGTAATCGAAACACACAACGGATTTACCGGCTGGACTGATGCTGAATTTCAAACAGGAAAAAGCAAAGCTGAAGCCACCGGTGACATTTCTTTTGTTTCGACAATTAACTGGGCATGGTATGAAACCGGAATTGATCCAGACACTCGAGTAATGAGGGTTTGGAAAGAGATCGTTTCGGGAATCCAAAACGCACTAAAATAATAAGGAGGGATTATGCCAAAATGGCTGATTGTTCTCTTGGTAATACTGGGGGTGTTTTTGTTGTTGGGATTTTTAATTTACTGGAAATTTTGGGGCATTACTAAAAAACAAAAGTATGCCAGATGCGCCAATACCTGCGAGGAATTGATGCTTCTTGAAAGCAGTATTCCCGTTTGCAAAGCAAAGTGCACCGAAATCACAAAGTATGATCCGACTTTTGAAATCAAACAAAAAGCGGCAAATTCGACAAAATCAGAATCAAGTGGGGAAAGTCAAAGCTCGGATGCAAAGTATGACTGCAATTATGTCTGGCCGCAGCAAATTGTTGAAAAATCATCAGGAAATCTGACTTTGGCCTGTCCTTCCAGCCGGCCTTGGTGCCGTCCGGGCGAAGGAACGCGTGAAGATGTTAGTTGCTGTAGCGACTATTCGGAAACAACCAAGGAAAAAACTGATTGTCTTAAATTACCAGAGTTGGAAAAAGGTAACCAATAGAAAGAAAAAATGAAAAAAGGAATGACCGGCATTTTAATTATTTTGTTAGTTGCTTTTCTTCTTTTCTTAATGGCGATTTTGGGCTATGTTTATCGCAAGCCCCTGTCTCGACTATTCCACGGCAAAGACAAGGACTCTGATTCAAGCCAATCAACTGACCAACCAACTGATACCACTTCTGATGCCTCGACTTCAATTCAAAAATATAACGATCCTGACTCCAGTTTTTCTTTTCAATATCCTCCAGATTGGAAGATAACGGAAAATTATTACTACGAAACGGCGGCTGGAGAAAAAGCCACCACACCAACGATTGTCTTGAAAAATAATGCCGGCGACGCCACTATTTACATTAATATGCGGCAAAAATTCTGCATGGAAATCCCCGATGTCTCCAAAACCAGAGACCCGCTTTACGCCGAATCAGAAATATATATTGATTTTTTCAATTATTTAGATGTCGGGCAAACCTGCGGACAAGTTGATCTAACGGCTCCCGATAAAAACGGCAAGGACAGCAACTACCGAATTGTCAGCGATTTTCCGACCGCCTCCGGCATAAAAGAAATCTTCAAAGAGTTTGTCCGCTCATTTCAAAAAACTAAATGAAAGGAGTAAAGTGAAAAAGTTTTTGCTTGTGCTGATTTCGATTTTGGCAACTTTATTTGTTCTGGCTGCTATTGTTTTAGGTTACTTCTGGTGGCAAAATCGCGCCAGTGAGAAAAAGGCGGCGATTGGGCAAGGAGAGAAAGTTTTCGCCAGCCAGATTTACAAGTATAAATTGAGTTATCCCAAAAATCTTTATCTTCTTTTTGGCGAAGACGGCTCAACTTTGCCGGCAAAACTGCGTTTGGCGAATTTTGAAAAGCCGGAGACAAAACCGGCAAACAACACAATTTTTGATCTCATCGTTTCAGAAGATAAAGATTGCAAGGCAATAAAAGATTGCGCTGCGGTAAAAGAGCTGGAAGGTCAAAATTATTCGACCAAAAGTGCAACGCTCTCTGACACTCCGGCAGTTCGTTTGACTAATTTAGAAAATGTCAGCAAAACAGTAATTTCAACTCTTACTCTTTTTGACGGCAAAATTTATCGAATTGATTTTTCGCCTTCAACCGTCACCGCCTACGAAGAATCAAAAGCGACTTATGATAAAATTCTTGATGGTTTTAAATTTATTACAAATCAAGAAGCAGCATTTTTCGGGACAGAAAAAGCTCAGGCCGCAACAACTTGCAATGACATTGATCAACAATACGCGCCGGCGACAAAAATTACTTCGGAGCCGTTAAGAACTACTAATGACACCGGTCAGACATTTATGCCGGCGAAAGATACAATCTGTCGAGTTGATGTTGATTTAGAAAATGTCAATCCAGAGGAAGCAACACTTTGGATCTATACCGGCAGTGGTTCTCTCTTGGCACAGAAAACCCAAGCAATTTCTGAGGGCTGGAACAGTTTTACTCTCGATTCGACGATTTCGGTTACGCCGGAAGCCGAGTACAAAATTCAGATCAATATTCTTGGCGCCGCCGGGCCAAAATGGCGAGCCGGTGAAACCGGGATAAGCAATGGTTATCCCCGCGGCCACGCTATAGTCGCCGGCTTCCCCGAAAATGACCTTGATTTTCATTTTAAAGAGTATTATTCCGTGACTACTGATGATGGCGGCGGAATTACTGATCCCGGAACCGGCACAACAACCGACGGCCAGCCGAAAGCCAAACCGAAAGCGGCAACAGCGACGTCAGTGGTTAAAGATACGACTCCGCCGAAAAAGCCATTTAATTTAAATATCATCAAACTTTGGCTCACCGGACTAACCCAGACCTATGTTGATTTGCAATGGGATAAAGTGACCGATGAAGATTTAGCCGGCTATTTAATTTACTACGGCGAAAAAAGTGGTGACTATTATTATGCAATTGACAACGGCACGGCAAACACTATACGGGTGAAAAATTTACTTCCTGGCGGTAACTATTATTTCGCCGCCCGCGCCTATGACAAAAGTAGCAATCTCTCCGAATTCTCGAATGAGGTCACGGCTAATTTGTTGCGAAATATAATTATCAATTACTGGTGGATACTCTTAATTCTCGGCGGAGTGCTGCTGACGGCGATAATTTATCTAATAGTTCTAAAGAAAAAAGAAGTAAGAACTAAATTTGTTTGATTTAAGATTCTCAAAAATCACGATTTGTTGACATTTTTTTCGCTGATTGATATATTCTAAATAGACAACCCCAAGGAGGCAACGGAAAATGGCAAGGGAAGAAAGAGTTTTTGTCGTTAAGCGAGTTATTTCTTGCCGTCATGTTGCTTTGTCAGGGACAAGACATTTATGGGCAGATAAACCTGAAGATTTGGCTGCTTGTGCAAACCGCAAGGATTCCTCTGTTATTTTTACCGATACAATGTCCGACGGATCGACAAAAGTTTCCAAACCGTACAATGCAGAATTACAACCCACAGTATTAGAAATAGTGGTAAAAAAAGCGAGAGAACAAAAAATCAATAAAGTCGTTTCCTGCAATCTTTCGTGGACAATTGCGGGCATCGATCAAGAGATTATTTCTAGCATCCGCTTTAAGATTTTAGAGGGAGAGAATTGAAGAGTTAGCTCGGGCTAATTCTTTTTTTATCAAAAATTAAATTAGAACTCAATCGTTTTTAACATTATCTCCGCTAGGGATTTTTTGTTGTTGGGATAAAGAACCGAGACGACTCCTTTGCCTTGTGGCAAAATTAAGTAACCAAAAGTGCTTTTTTTGTATAAATCTTTTTCTAAATTAAAGACGCAAAGCGACTGCGCGCCGACTTTTTTTTCCGAAAAACCTGTTTCACTTCCGGAGATATCGCCAAAACGCAACTTAAAAAGCGAATTACAATCAGAAACATTTTCCCCAGAGTCATAGACAAAATTTAGAACATTGTTGCCATCGGCCTTCTCAACTCCAATCTGTAGTAGATTTTTACTTTGGCTTGTGGAAGTAAAATAAAGAAGTGGAATTTTTATTTTGAAAATTTTCTCCCCTTTTGAGCCAGAGAAGTTATACGACCGAATTGGAATCAACAAAAATCCAAGAAATACAAAAAAGAGAATGACAACGATGATAAAACTGGTTAAAACCTTTTTCACCTTACCCCTGCGGATTACGAATTAAAAACTCTCACTGATCTATCGTCACCCTCCTTCGCCCGCAGTATGCGGACTACGGCGGGCGGGCAGATTTTCACTGATGATTCTATCTGTGTCAATCAGTGATAATAAATCTGTGGTAGTTTTTACTTCAATTTATTTTAAATAATTGTGCAAATTCTCCGACTGTTCGGATTTTTTTAGTTTTTGCAACGCCTTGGCTTCAATTTGCCGAATTCGCTCGCGCGTAACTCCGAACTCTTTGCCGACTTCTTCAAGAGTATGAGTTCTTCCGGTCTCAAGACCGAAGCGCATTTTCAAAACTTTTTGTTCGCGCGGAGCGAGAAATTCAAGAAATTTCCCAACATCACCTTTCAAAAGTTGATAGATTGCTGATTCTTCAGGAGAAAGATTCTTGTCATCTTCGATAAAATCACCAAGTTTTGAGTCGGACTCTTCGCCAACTGGCGACTCCAGAGAAATTGTCTCTTGTGAAATTTTCATTATATGTTCAACTTTATCCAGCTCGATTCCCATTTCGCGAGCAATTTCTTCCGGATTCGGTTCCCTGCCAAGATCTTGGACGAGTTGGCGCTGAGTTCGAATTAATTTATTTATTGTTTCAATCATATGAACCGGAATTCGGATAGTTCTTGCCTGATCGGCAATCGCTCGAGTTATCGCTTGGCGAATCCACCAAGTGGCGTAAGTTGAAAATTTATAGCCCTTTTTGTAATCAAATTTCTCGACTGCACGCATTAGTCCAGTATTTCCCTCCTGAATTGCGTCAAGTAATGAGAGTCCTCGACCAATGTATTTTTTGGCAATCGAAACAACAAGGCGAAGATTTGCCTCCGCCAAACGACGTTTGGCAAGCTGATCACCCTTTTCAATTCTCTTTGCCAAACGAATTTCTTCCTCTGTCGAAAGCAGCGGAATGCGACCGATTTCTTGGAGATACATTCGAACCGAATCGTCGGAAACCGATTCGACACCAAGAAGCAAATCTCCGCGATTTTCCGAGATAATTCCGCCAAGAATTGATGTTTGCTCTTCGTTTTCGGCAACATCAATACCGTGTGAAATTAAATAATCAAAAACCTCGTCAAGCGTTGCTGTATCATCTTCAGCAGTCGGGAAAATTTGCAAAAGTTCACGGATTGAAACATATCCGTGGGCTTTGCCTTTTACGATTAGAGCGTTAATCTCCATTGAAAATGGAAGTGGATCTTCGATAATTAATTTTTGAACCTTTTTGGCCATCTCCTACGAAATAAAAAATAAAAAAGGAATTATAAACTCTCACTGATCTGTCGTCACAGATCATCACTGATAGAATCATCTGTGTTTATCAGTGAAAATAGATCTGTGATAGTTTTTACTTCAATTCATTATTAATGATAGCATTCTGAAACTCTTTTAACAATGATTTTAATTTTTCCCGATCACCGCTTGATTCAGCTTCAGCAATTTTTTGGGCATATTCTGATTTTATTGCTTCTTTCTTCCCCTCCAAATATGTTTTTACAAGTGACTGAAGTTCTTTTTTTAAAATCTGTTCTTCACTTTGTTCAAGATCAGCAGTTGCCAGGAGCGACCAACTGTCCAGCTTTGCCCGAAGTTCAGATGAAAGTAAGTTCTTTTCTTTTTTTTCTTTAATGTAAGCAAAAAAATCACTTAACATTTTATCGGAAAAATTTTCAGAAAATATCTCTTTTGGCAAAATACTCACAAGCTCTGGCGACTGCCAAACAATCCCGGCAATTTTTTGAAAGATTCTTTCGCTTGAATTTTCTATTTGATTCTGACTTTTCTTCACTTCCGAATTTGACGCATAATTTTGATCGCCAATTTGCGACTTCGTTTTTTTAATCTGTTCTTTAACAACCGACTCGGAAACCGACAATTTTTTTGCCAGATATTTTATATAATAGTCCTTTTCGATTTCATCGGAAATAATCTTTAAAACCGGCAGAATCTCCCTTGAAATTTTTTTTCGCCCATCTGGCGCAAGAATATCATTTTCCAAGATCAAAGAATCGATCCAGTAAGTTAGCGCTGGCTTTGCATCTTTGATCGCTCGCTCGAAATTTTTCGGATCGGCTTTTATTGCTTCATCTGGATCTTTAAAGCCAAGAAATGTCGTCACCTTTGGAGATAA
Organism: uncultured Candidatus Saccharibacteria bacterium; assembly: GCA_964626415.1. Classification (GTDB taxonomy): domain Bacteria; phylum Patescibacteriota; class UBA1384; order XYA2-FULL-43-10; family CAINNR01; genus CAZVFH01. The sequence goes on along the minus strand of CAZVFH010000003.1, from coordinate 48,660 downwards.
ATCGTTTTGCAAAGCCAAAGATATTGCTCGTTTCATCGCCACGATGCCGGCATTATCAGAATCAAAAATCAAAATCACCTCCGGTGAATAGCGGGCGAGAATTTTTAATTGCTCCGAAGTTAAAGCCGTGCCAGAAACAGCGACAACATTTTTAAAACCGGCCGTGTGGCAAGCAATGACATCTATATTACCCTCGACTAAAACCGAACGATTTTGCGCTCGAATATCCAAACGCGCCCGATCGAGGCCATAAATCGTTTTTCCTTTGGTGTAAATCGGCGATTCTGATGAATTGACATACTTCGCCGCTTTTTGGACCTGCCTGCCGGCAGGCAGGTCGGAATCGTCCAAAACCCTACCAGTAAAAGCAATAACTTGACCGGAAATATTGCAAATTGGAAACATAATCCGGCCGCGAAAACGATCCCAGTATTTGCCCGACTCACCCAAAACCAAAAGCCCGGCTTTGAAAATTTCTTTTTCCGAATAACCCTTTTTGCCAAGAAATTTAGAAAGTAAATCCCACATTTTCGGCGCATAGCCGAGATTCCAGTTTATTATTGTTTCTTTTTTGACTCCCCGTTTTTTTAAATAATTTCTCGCGCCTTCGGCTTTCGGATGATCAAGTAAAATTTTATGATACAATTTTGCCGCCAGATCATTTATTTCAAAAAGTCGGGTTTTCTCTGTCGGCTTAATTTCTTTTTCGCCGTAGGAAAAATTTTGTCTTTTTTTCAGTTCAACTCCGGCTTTTCCGGCAAGCAATTTCAAAGCATCAAAAAATTCCATTCCCTCGATTTCTTCAATAAAAGTATAAATATCGCCACCCTTATTGCAACCAAAACAGCGAAAACTTTGCCTTTCAGGCGAAACCATAAACGACGGCGTTTTTTCCGTGTGAAAGGGACAAAGCGCTTTGTAATTAACACCGGCTTTTTTTAACGACAAATATCCGCCGATCAGTTCGACGATATCAATTTTATTTTTCACTTCCTCAACTTCATTCATAACTCAAATATAGCACAAAAAAATAGTTGGCAATAATTGTTTGCGAAATGTCATTCCCACCCCGATACTTATCGGGGTAAACTCCGGACATCGGCGAGCTCAGTCGAGTCGCGGGAATCCACTAATAGTTGAAATTTGCTTTTTGTGGATCCCCGACTAAATCGGGGATGACAGAACTTAATTGATTAAATTATTCTACCTCCACCCTACCTTAAAATTGCCTTCTGGTCAAAAATAACCCCCAAAAATCTATTTAGGGGGATCGGAATTTTTTTCAATTTGTAATTCACTGGTATCAAAATTATAAACATAAGTGTCTCGTTCCCATTCTTGCCGCTCCTGTTCCCAAATTTCCCCTTGAACTTCAACTTTGATCGTTTCAATAATTTCTCCTGCCCGCCAACGAAAGCGGAAACAGCAAAAACCGGTTTTCTCCGAAGAATAGTCAGCAGCAGTTGCAATCCAAACTCTTTGAATACAACGAGTGCACACATGCATTTCTCCGCCGCAATCAGGAAGCCAACAATCTCCACCGCAGCCAAAGTAAAAATGCCGACTCCAGCGATCACCGGAAAATCCATTATCAACAACCACATTGAAATTCCAAGGTTCTCCTAATGCTCGCAACACCTCGATTGCTGCCATATAAGCAACAATTTCTGCCGGCTTAAATTTATGACATCTGTTTCTTGACATTTGCACTCCCCCTTGCGGTATTAGTAAAATAATCATAGCAAAAAACAAAAAATATTCAATAGGTGAAACCCAAAAACGCCCCATCGGGGCGGTTTTTTTATTGAATATTTTATTGACTCTCGTCGATTGAAGTGGAAGTTTTAATACTTTTTAGCAGTTGAGTGACTCTTTGCGATTCGCTTCCATATTCCGGCTTGCGCTTGGCGAGCACCTCTAAATAAGTTTCCATCATCGCCAGATCACCTTGATCCAGAGGGATTTCATTTTCGGCGATTTGCTTAAAAGTATTCCTTAAATCCTCCTGTCTTACAATAACATTATCATTGTGAAGCTGGATGTCGCCACCGACGACATTGCCAGAATTAAAAGACGCTTGTATATCGGCCGCATGAATTTTTTTGGATTTTTCCAACTCCAAATCAATATCCGCCGACATTCTTCCGGCAAGTTCTCTAATAAACTTCTCATCTTCCGGAGAAATTTCAACCCCAATTGGATTTTCAAATTCTGACAACATATTTGGATATTAATAATTTTCCGCTAAAAGTTCATAAAATGCTTGTGGATGGTCGCAGGCCGGACATTTTTCCGGCGCTTCCGCTCCTTTATGAATATAGCCGCAATTTCGACACTTCCATGAAACTACTTCCCCTTTTTTAAATACTTCGCTATTCTCGATGTTAGCTTTTAGTTTTAAATATCTTTTTTCGTGCTGTTTTTCAACTTCAGCAATTTCTTTAAAAACCGCGGCGATTGCATCCTCGCCCTCTTCGCGGGCAATTTTTTCAAATCCCGGATACATTTTTGTATGTTCCCAATTTTCGCCGGTAGCAGCATGTTCTAAATTTACGACAGTTGACTCGACTTTTGGAAAATCGTAATCAGTAAGTGTTGACTTTTCGCCACCTTTTAGCAATTTCATCAGGCGCTTTGCATGCTCTTTTTCATTGTCGGCGGTCTCTTCAAAAATCGCCGCAATCTGCTCAAAACCGTCTTTTTTTGCTGCCGAAGCAAAGTAGGTGTATTTATTTCGCGCCATACTTTCGCCAGCAATTGCCCGAAGTAAATTTTTTTCCGTCTCCATAAAACCTCCACAACACTTAAAAAATTAATCATCTAGAAATATTCTATCAAATTTGCTAGGATAAAGGAAGTTTCGAGTAAAAAATTCGGAGAGGTCGCATAGTTGGTCTAGTGCGCACGCTTGGAAAGCGTGTAGAGCCGCAAGGTTCTCAAGGGTTCGAATCCCTTCCTCTCCGCCAGATAGAAAAAGATGATTAAAAAGGTTAAGATGAAAAAGAGGGTAAAGAGGAATAAAAAGGAACAAGGGGAGTAAATGAAAACAGATTACAAAAAAACAATTACCTACATTCAGTCAAAAGAGATTTATCAACTAACCAAAGAATTTACTGCCAAGTATTTGCACCCAATAAAAGACAGCCGACTCAAAGACCATATGAATTCGTCGGCTCGTTCAATGAAACAAAATCTTGCCGAAGGCGCGGCCAGAATCGGACTAAAAGATTACATTGAATTTATTAGTTTTAGCCGCGCCTCCGGCGAGGAGTTGCTTGAGGATTACAAAGATTTAGCAGGTGACTGGAACATTAAAATTGTTCGCTCTCCTTTCTCCTCTTTGCCTTCTTCACCGTCTTTGCCTTCTTTTCTAAACTATATGATTGACCTAACCACCAGAACAAATTATTTGCTCGACCAGCAACGTCGATCGCTGGAAAAAATCTTTATTGAAAAAGGCGGTTTCAGTGAAAATTTAGCCAAAAAGCGTCGAGAATTTCGAAAATATTAAACTTTAACAAGGAACAAATCATGCTTGAAATTTTGCGAAATATGTGGCGATGAAACAATTTAAAATAAAAATATAAAATGGACTATCAAATAGACAATCAAAGCGAGAAAACAAGCTGGGCGTACACAGTTCTCGGATTGATAATTCTCCTCGCTGTAGCGCTTCGACTCTATATTGATTTCAAAACCCCGCTGATGCCGGGCGTCAACGGGGTTTATTATCCCGTCCAAGTCCGTTCACTACTTGAAAACGGTCGCCTCGCTTTTTCCGACTTGCCGCTGGTTTTTTATCTCGAGGCCTTTTTGGCGAAAATTCTTGCCTTACTTGGACTCTGTAATTTAAAATCCTGTATTATGTTTTCCTCAAAAATTATCGACGCCACTCTTTATCCTTTAATTGCCATCCCCTTTTTCCTTCTGACGAGAGCGATAATCGGCAGGGAAGGTCAAAAATGGATTCCGCTTCTGATTTCGGCCCTGACAACTCTTTCAATTCCGGCCTTTATTATGATGGCCGATTTTCAGAAAAATTCAATTGGCTTGATGCTATCGGCTTTTTTGATTTACTTTCTTTACAAAGCGGCAAAAGAGGGGCGAGCACTCAATTATATTTTGGTTGGCGTCTTTTTTCTGCTGACCGGCTTGACTCATCTGGGCTGCCTAGGGTTTGCTCTGGCTTTTTCGCTTTGTTTCCTTTTCTTTTCCTTTATTTTTAAGCGGGAAAAAAGAATTGATTTATTAAAAATGGCGGCTCTGATGTTTCTCGCTATCGCTTCTATTTTTCTCTCTTTATTTTTCTTTGATCATGCCAGATTTGAGCGGCTGGTCGGCGTCCTACTCTTACCGCTTGAATTGTTCAAGGAGCCGATAATCGCCGGAATGCTCAAGGGCAAAATTCCAATTTTTTCTCCGGATTTTTTCAATGCCTTCATAGACAACCCAATAGCAATTATCGGCCTAGCTCTTCTCTGGACCAAAAGAAGAGAGATCCCCCTCGAGGAAAAGATATTGTTCTCGACTTCTCTGGCCGTCACATTTTTCTTGACCTCCCCCTTCCTGGGATCGGAGTGGGCAAACCGTTTTTATTTAATGGCCTATATTCCCGCCAGCGTTGTTTTTATTTTTCTTTTAAAATATATTTATCGAAAGTGGCTGAGAACTCTGTTAGCCGTTTTGGCGCTGCTAGTAATGGTCGGTCCAGCGCCGATGATGATAAAAGTCAGAAGTACCCCGTCAATTAGCGTTGAGGCCTACGATCGTCTTGTAAAGATAAAAACTCTAATTGACGATCCGGAGAGGACGCTAATTGTCACCCGGCACGGGCTGGAATGGTGGTCAGCTTGGGTTTTAGAGACCGATGTCACTCAAAAACCAGCGATAACCGAAGACACTTTCAAAGAGTACGATCATATTTATTATTTAAGGCAAAATTCCGGGCAAAAGGGTTTCGGACCATTTGGCCCTGGCGGCCCATCTTTCCCTGAAGTTGTAATTCCGCCCGGAGCGCCGATTGTTTATCAGGACGATTTCTTTGTCTTGGCCGAAGCTTTTCCCGAACTTCTTAAATATCCTCGCGAAGGAAGGCCAAAATAGAAGCCATCATTTCCAAAGGGAAAAAATTAGGGAACAGCAGATATAATCGTAAAAAATAAAATTGGAGGGAAATGATAAAGAAAAAAGCAATAATCATCATTGCGGCGGTACTGATTCTTTTAGGTTTTGCCGCTGGAGGGTATTTTGTTTACAATAATTACCTTGTCAAAAAAACTATAACTTGGCCTGGAACGGAATCTCAAGTGCTCAAATTAAATACCGAAAAAGAAGCCACCCATCTTTCGAAAGTCGCTGGCGAGAAAGGCGCCTATTGGATGCGCGGATACCCGATCATTTGGAATGAAATAGAGGGGAAAAAGGGAAAATATGACTGGACATCTATCGATAAGGGGCTTCAAGGCAAAAATGACTATTTTTCGGAAGATGTTTATCATATTGCCATGATCTGGCCGTATGCCAATTGGGATCAAAACACTTGTCGTGAGGGAGATAAATATAAAGCGACCGGGCATTTAAAAACCGGAAATGAAGATCTGAAAATCGGCGCGCCATGCGATATGAAATCCTATGCCGACTTTGTCGAGAAAGTCGTCGAAAGATATGATGGCGACGGAGCAAATGACGCTCCCGGTCTCAAGACCCCGATAAAATATTGGGAGATAATGAATGAACCGGAGATGCAGGGCGGTGGCATCGGCGGAGCCGGCGAAGAGTTAAAATTCTTTGTCGGAACGTCAGCGGAGTATTTAGAGATATTAAAAGCATCGCACGGAGCGATTAAAAAAGCTGATCCGGAGGCAAAGGTTGCCCATGCCGGCATGGCGGGAATGCAACAGAATTTTCAGGATTTTTGGAATCCAATATTTGCCGGCGATGGAGGTGATTACTTTGACATCGCTAATATCCATACCATCAATACCGATGAGAAAAGAGAAGATATGTATGTTATGAAGTTTAAGAAATATTTGGAGAAATTCGGGATCAAGAACAAACCGGTCTGGGTGACGGAGGTTCAGTTCGGGGAGCTAATGAATAAGCCGAAGGATATTGAAAAATTCGACAAAATACTGGCCAAATCATCTGTTTTCGCCTTAGCCCAAGGCGCTGATAAACTGTTCTACATTGAAAATTGGACAACTTGGGATGATCCCGACGCCTTTAAGCCACCGGAAGAAGGTGAAAAAGATAAGAAGGAGCCAAAGACAAAAATGGATCTCTCGAACAATTCAACTCATAAAGTTTATTTGAATTTAGTCAGTAAAATTAACTCTTTTGATAAGATAGAGACCATTCAGGAAAAATTTACCGAAGGAAAAGATGATAACAGTGGCACGACTTCAGAGATCGGCCAGTATAAATTTATAAACGGGAACAAGGCGATTTACATCCTTTGGGGAAACGCGGAGTTGCCGACCGAAATCTCCGGAAAAGTAAAAATCAGCGATATTTACGGCGATAATCAAGAAATGGACGCCGGCAGTATTAAACTTTCCGACACACCAATTTTTGTCGAGAAATTATAAAATGTCTTGATTATTAATTTTTTTTAGTTACTTCTTCGCTTCTTGATGAGCAAAAATAGCCATCTCCCTCCAACAAAAAGAGCCCCCAGACCGAGAATTACACCAGAATAGACCAGTAGGTTTTTACCAAAGTTATTAGATTTTTCGGAAGTTTTTGTTTTAATTGGAGTGTTTTCAATGGCTCCGGTATCGATTTTTGACTCCTCTATGATAGCTAGAGGCGAAAGATATGATGTCTTTTTTTTGATTGATAAAACAGTAGTTACAGGTGCAGTAGTAGCTGATGCTGCAGTTAATGTTACTGATGCTAAATCAACCTGTTTTGTCCCATCGGTCAGCATAAATGCCTTAAAGTAAAAAGTTCCGCTACCGACTTGGGTTGAAAATGAGGAGATATTTGAGTTGATGGTTGAGGCGTTGTTATAATCATTACCAGTAGTTTCAACCCAAGCCGATCCATTCCACCAATACCAATCGGTTCCGTTGTTTGAAATCTGAAAGCCGGCGTCATTTTGGTCAGCTTCACCGTAGGCTATGGAAAAGGCCGTCAGGGTCTCATAAGCAAAACCGGTGTTATTGATTAAAGTTACCGGCGTTCCGGTAGCTGGCATAGTGTTGGGGTAGGTGTTTTTGGATTTGAGAATTGCTGTTTGTTCGCGGCTACTCCCGTTAATAAATCGTGGCATTACGGAATAAACATTGCCGAATTTATCTATACTTGTCTTATGTAATCCTTGTGTACCGGTCATCATTGTCAAATCGTAATTAATTAACGATTCTAAAACCATAGTCGATTCCCCGGATTTTCTGTAATATGCCATAGATAATTTGCCAACATTGTTTCCAACCGAAACCCAACGGTCAAATTTGTCCACTACCGCACCCCAACAATAAGAAAAATCGGCTGCCGTTCCGGTGGGATTTAAGTTCTGTCCTTCAATTAAAACACTGCCATCTTTGCCCAGTTTTCTTAAATTACACGACAGCCCTTGGCTTATTGGGGGATTGCCATTAACATAGATGTAATCGTCATTATCAATGGAAAGAGATCTGGGTGAATCCCAGTCACCAGTGTAGTCCTTGATGTCCCGCCACTGAAAATTGCCATCTTTGTTATATTTAGTGGTGGCATAACCCATATTGTTGATCGCACTCGTGATCCAATAGGATGAATCAACATAAACGCTATTTTCGCTGTCAACTACCATCTCCCACGAATCCTCATATGTCGGAAAAGTAAAGCACAATGTCCGACCTTCGATTAAATCATCCACCACCGACCAAAGTTCGTTGCCATCAGGATCATATTTGACAATGGTGATTGGACCGGGAACTATTTGCTGACCGTTATTTTTATTCCGGCCACAACCAACACTGTAGCTAATATAAATGTTTCCTTCACTGTCAATTCTCGGGCCGCTCCCCTCATCCCATGTATCCGCCCAAGGGGTCTTGCCAGCCCACACTGGCTTGGGCCGATCTTTTTGCCAGACAATGTCGCCGTTAGAAGGATTGATTTTTACTAAACTCGCAGTCGCTGAGGTTGCAACGCCGGCAACAACTGTTGTGCCAACTGTCAGACCGTATAAATATCCGTCTTGGGAAAGTTCGATATCATTGAAACCGCCCTTAAGGGCAGTACTATATCCGGGTGCAAGAAAATATTTTTTATTCCAAAGAACATTGAAATCAGAGTCCATTTTTTCAATGAATGCATAATAATCGTAGGGATTAGTTACAGCATCCTGATTGACATTACCAGCAAAATAAATATTACCGTTGCTATCAGTAGTAACGGCATTGGCCCAAATTGACGCTGTTTCTCCCCATTCGCTGTCATAGAGTGCTTGATATCCGTCCGATACCGCACCGGTCGGTATTATTTTGACAGAATTATTTGAAAATTTTAGTTTTGAGCTGTCAGAAATTGTAAAATCAGAGGCAGAGGAGAATTGCCAAGAATGGGTTGTACCATTATCGGCCACTGTTGTTTTTTTGTCAAAACAAAAAAAAAGTGATAAAAAAACTAAACAAAAAATAACTACTATTCTTTTTCCCATCAATTTCATTGTACTAAAAAACTGGTAAAATCGAAAAATAAAGATTATCAAGCCATTCTGCTTCTTCGTCTTTTTGCAAACAAAACTAGCCATCTCCCCCCAACAAAAAGAGCTCCGAGACCGATAATTATTCTGGAATAGATCATTAAGTTTTTACCGATGTTTTTGGCAATGGTTTTATTTTCGGCTGGAGTAGTTGCAATCGTTCCTGAATCGTTTTCTTCAGTTTTCTCAGGAATTTGTGTGTCATTATTGCTGGCAGTTAAAGGAGTCGATGCAGAGCCATTTGTTGATCCGATTAACGATGACACAATATCTGATGTCGGCAATACTTCCTCCGCCAAGGCAAAAGTATGGGCAGAGTACCCGCCAGTGTAGTTGAAAGCGATCTCCCCCGATCCATTTGAAACATAGTAGTTGCCAAGTATGCCATCAATAGACAAAGTGTAACTGGTATTCGGATTCATATTTCCAACTGTATGCCCCGTTGTAATACCAGCGGCCGAACCATTTTCGGTCCATTCCTTGCTGTAAGTTCCCGAAGTGTTCCATGTTGCAATATCAACCGTAACACTGCCGGAAGAAGGAGCAAGAACCATATTGGCCGTATTCAAAGTAGTCGTAGCCCCGGCTGCCAAAGTAGCGCTTACCGTAGCGCTGCCGCTAGAATTTATTGCTGTCGTACCATTAATGAACGGCCGAGTAATACTATCTAAGGTTAATGTTGTCGAGGCCGAAGATAAAGTTGGATTATTCAAAACAATGTTTGGATCAGTATTGCCTGCGTCTGTTGCTGTAGCGGATAGTATCAAAATATCGTTATTTGAGGATGTTTTTATGGTAGGTGCAGTGGTGTAGGAGTAAGTGATATCAGTGTAAGACGGAAGCAAGGCGGTTGATCTTAACTGGGGATGTAAAGAACTGGTGTTACCTCCCAGTGATAATTTTAGGCTGTACCAGCTTTGTAAATAATCCATCATAAAGTTTAAATTGCTGATTGTTTTTGTTGTTAATAAGTAGTTTGGGGAGGATGAAACCGAAACGGACGAATCAGAGGTCGAATTATAGGCGACATATCTTTGAACTCCAAAAAAGGAATCAAGCGCGAGCTTATAATAAAACGGTGATTCGACGCTATAGATGCTTGAAAACGGATACTCGGGAATATCGTCAGGGGAGTATTGAACCCAGCCAGAACACCAGTTGAACTCATCCGAACTGGGAGCGGTAAGTTTCAATACGCTGGTATCAAGCCCATTTCCCCTCGGTTGGCTATGCGTTGGCTTTTGAGAACGGAAATAATATCTTGTGGTTGAGGAGAAAGTGGAACCAATCAGAAATACAACATTTCTCTTTGTTTCATTACCGTTTCCGTCCGTTACAGTAATCAACAAAGAGAAAATACCGCTCCTATTAGGCACAAAACTGCCACTGACAGTATCGCCAGCCAAACTGCTTGAGAGAGAATTATTTGTTGGGCTAATCGCAACGGAATAACTGCAAGTTCCAGCGTCACAGGCTACGCCATTGGCGGTAAGTGTCGAGAACGAAAAATTAATTGTTTCACCTGGATTATAAGTTCTTTCAGTATCGCTGTATCTCAACATATTAATCCTGTTCGAAGATGATGAGTTGTCCATGTTTAGGTCGTGAAAAAAATGATTATTTTGAAAAACTGCCGTGGCGCTGTTGGTATAGCCGACTCCATTCTTTAAAAACTGGTTATTGCTTATAGTGGTTGTGCCACTTAATCCCGAACCGGAGAGTCCAAGTTTATTTGAAAATATCGTATTGCCAGAAACCACGCTTCCGTTTGAGACAGTCAGTCCGACGTCCGAACCGCTAACGGAATTTCCTGAAATTGTTGCTACGGAGCCGCTCATAAATATGCCACAATAACTGTTGGCGATTATATTATTTTGAACGACGGAACCCGTTGAGTTTTTAAAGGCAATTGCATAATTATTATTCGTTGCAAGCGTTGTGTTTTTTATTGTTACATTGGTGCAGCTAAAACAGTTGAACATCCCAGCATTTACGCCGTCATAAATTACGTCTGAAATATTCGACAGATAATATACCGGTTTTCCTTCAACGAGATTGGTGGTATCGATAGCATTACCCGTGCTCAATAGCGATATATTGGAAATATTGCCGACGCGATTTCCTGAAGCGGAATTGGACGTTAAGGTATTGTTGTTTGAAAGAAATAACCCTATGCCATGTTGCGAATTATTGTCTGTTGTATTGCCAGTTAAAGTGTTTGAATTAGTATTTATATTTAAATATATTCCAGCATTTGGATTACCATTTACCAAATCTCCTAGATTCGAATTTGCGGTATTATTTGTAATAAAATTGGAATTGCAATTCACAAGGATTCCATACGAGTTATTATTGTTTGCTGTGCTCTGATTTACCGTATGCCCTGAACCCGAATTAAGAATAATTCCCACGAAATTATTGGCATTGGCCGTAACATTTTGTATATTATTATTTATTCCCCCAGTTATATATATTCCATAGTTGAAGTTTGTAATATTATCAAAATCGCGAATAGTCACTCCGCTGTAGCCGCTGAGGTTGTAAATGCCATAGTCATCAGCACCCCCGTCTCCTGTTATCGTAAATCCCCCGCCATCAATAGTAATACCGGCGGCGCCGACTCTCAGCCCATTGCCAGTGCAAGTCAGGTTGCCGGTTAAAGTATAGCTTGAGGTAACTGTATCCCCACATGCACAGACAACCGCTCCACCGCAGTTAGCGGCTTTAGTTTTTTGAGCTTTTAGTACGAATAAAACAACAAGTGTGATAATTACACCCAAAAATAAGCACCGAAAAAACAGTGTTAACAAAGACGCCCCAAAACAGCTTTTTGCTTTCATTGTTTTTATTATATCAAACGGAACTAGAAAATTGAATTGTGTTGATCAGTATAAAAATGTGAGACTTGATTGATCCTCTACTTTTTGGTTTAGAACTTTTGAGTTCCTGATAATTCGACTATTAGTTCTAGCTAATCCCTTTTCGCTTTTTGGCAAATAGAAACAACCATCTTCCCCCCCCCAAAAAAGAGTTCCGAGACCAAGCAATGTGCCAGTAGCAATCGGAGAAAACTCTTGGTCGAATAAACCCAAATGGTCACTTCCGGTCTTCGGTAGGCCAGTCAGCTGCAAATCATGAACAAGGGTAACCGAGGCCAAATCGACCTGCTCTGTGCCGTCGGTTAGCATAAATGTTTTAAAGTAAAAAGTGCCGCTTCCGACTTGAGTTGCAAATGAGGAGATGTTTGAGTTAATTGTTGAAGCATCGTTGTAGTCATTGCCTGTGGTTGAAGTCCAAGACAAACCGTTCCACCAATACCAATCGGTTCCGTTATTTGAAATTTGAAAACCGGCGCGCCTTGAAGCAGGGCGTTATAGTTGGCTGTAACCGCAATTCTTGCTCTTTTTAAATAGTTCGCGTCCCACCAGCCATCAGTTGCCTCTGTTTCCTTGTGCCCTAAAATAAACGGCAAAGCCAACGACAGCAAAAAACTCGCAACAATAAATATAGTGATTAGTTTTACTTTGAATTGTTTCTTATTTCTATCAATTGTTTCCATCGATTTTATTAAAAAAATAGCAGAGCTAGTTGGATTGAAGAAAAATTTTATTTATTCCAAATATTTCTAGATTTTGCAAGGGATAGAATGGATATGACTACACAGAGCCAAGTATTCCCGCCAGTAAAATAAACATTATAAATACCGCTATGCCGATAAGAATCGAGGACAGAATGATTGCTATCAAGATACTGCTGATTATCCCTAGGGCTCCGCCGGCGATATATACGCCAACCGCCCCAAGTCCTAAAAACCAAACCACAAAGATTGTCGAGAGCGCTCCGACCATTGGCAGGGACTGATATCCGAGAATCGGAAGCACCACATCGAATATCAAACTGCAAACCGAGGTCAAAATCAAGCCAAGAAGAACAAACCAAAATTTTCTTCTTGAATCCTCGTGCCCTGTTTTCCAGCCGTCGTAGCACAAGTAAACGGCGTAAATTAACGCAACCAAAACAAAAAATCCGAACAAAGGCATCAATGAGCCGACAACCATATGGCTGTCGCCTTGATTGTTGCTTATTAAATTTGTCGGAACTAAAATCAGGTTTACCATTGCCAGAACTATTAAGAATAGTAAAAACTTATTCTTTTTAATCTCTTGCCAAATGCTTAAGCCACGAAGTTTCACTAAATAGAAAACAATACTCATAATAATAAAGGGAGCTGCGGCGTAAGCGATCCGATCAAACACTATAATCGCGGTTTTTGACTGGACCAATCGTCCAACGAGCGCCATCAAAGACAAATTCCAGGCGGCCACGCTCAAGGCGAAAAACATAAAAACACGACTGATAGCATCAGCTTTCTTTTTTACAAGTACATAGAATCCAAAAGCTATATATCCGATTCCAACTGCCGCCAAAGCGACAACCCAGTAAGACATTATGCCCTTTCTTGATATATTTACACTATACCACAAATTTTTATTTTCATTGGAGGGTCGTGTCGCTGGAAAAATTATTTACAAATTAAGAATTTGTATGTCTACTCATATCTAATAATATCTAGCGGGGCGATTCTGGCTGCCCTACGAGAAGGATAAATTCCAGTTAATAAACCAATTAGAATAGAAAAAATGACGCTGGTTACAATTAACCAAATAGGAAAGTAAAAAACACTAACTGCATCACCGCCCCCGCGTGTGGCGTAAATATTAAGAACGAAGTTAGTAATTTTTCCTATCAAAATCCCCATACCTGTCCCTAAAACCCCGCCAATTGCTCCAAATATTAGCGCTTCAGTTAGAAAAAGTCGACTGATATCACGTCGGCGAGCACCGAGAATTTTAAGCAGTGCCACTTCTCTCATACGTTCCAGAAGGGAAATGGTTAAAGTATTAAACATGCCAATTGAGGCAACGATCAAGGCAATCAAGCCAAAACTGCCTAAAATTAACTTAAAGATATTGAATATCTGCTGAATCTGAGAAATAGTATCGCCAACATATTGGGTTTTAAATCCCATACTTTCAATCTGTTTGCGCAGCTCAAGAACCTTATTATTATTGTTAATTTCAACCTTTGCTTGTGAATAATTTACTACATTATTATCGGCAAGCACTTGATTTAAGCCGTAGATGCTTGGAGTGGCATTGTTTTGAATTACTCCAACAATAGAAAATTTTTGATTCGCCACTACCTTATTGTTCCCATTTTCCAACAACTCCTTAGGTAAAATTAAATCAAGAGTCAAAGTTTTACCAATCACATCTTCCGGATGTGTTGTCTTTAAGAAAGAAATACAATTACTGTTTATCATAATCTCATTGTTTTTGCCCTCCGAAATGTTTTTGCCCCACTTTGGACGGATGCCCGACCATTCAAAATATTCCGGAGAAGAAGCAAAAAAAGCCACATCCATTGTATTGTTGCCTTCTTTTACCTTGGCTGCCACATTGGTGGTGGTTTTTATCAACCGCACATTATTAAGAGCTCCTATTTCATTTACTGCTGTGTTGTTTAACTTGACTATTTGCGAATTTCCAGTCCCGATATCAATTAACTTAAAAGCGTCGCCACCAGTTACTTCTAGCGTTACTAATCTCTCAACTCCAAAAGCAAAAGCCAAGAGAAAAACAACAGCAGAGATTCCAATTATAACACCAACCAACGTTAAGATAGTTCGCAAACGGTGATTAATTAAATTCTTAAAGGCAAATTCTACAATAAAACCTTTATCCATGTTTATTTTCTTTTGTGATTAAACCGTCAGACATCTCAATACAGCGGGTACCAAGTTCCCAATATGCCTGGTTGTGAGTGACCATAATTATTGTTCGTTTATACTTACGGTTTAGCATATCGAACAAAGACATCATTTCATCCGAGGATGTGCTGTCAAGATTTCCTGTCGGTTCATCGGCTAACAGTATCCACGGATTAGAGACCAATGCTCTGGCTAAACCAACTTTCTGTTGTTGCCCACCAGAAAGTTGTGTTGGCCGCTGTACTGCTAACTTGGTAATATTAATTTCAGCCATTACTTTTATTGCTTTTTCCTTTGCAAATTTTGGTTTTTCTCCTTCAATTATCAGTGGCAAAGCCACATTCTCCAAAACAGATAGCGACTTAATCCAGTATGGCAACTGATGGATTAACCCCATCTTTTTAGAGCGGAAAACGCCTCTTTCATCCTCATTTAGTTTAAAAATATCCATTCCCCTAATTTCAACCTTGCCTTCGCTCGGAGTATCATTACCGGAGATGATGTTTAGCAAGGTTGATTTTCCGCAACCGGAAGGACCGAAAATGACCAAAAAATCAGTGGAGTCGATCTCCAGATCAATGCCTCTTAAACCATGAACAAGATTATCTCCGACTGTAAATACTTTTTTTAAACCCGAGACATTAATTATCCTTTCATGTGCTGGTTTAACAAATTCAGCATCTTTGTTTTCCCTCATTTGTTCCATTTTCATTCACATATTCTGCCTAAATAATATAATAATACGGATTAAATTATTGTTGTTAGTTTTTCCCTAGTCCAATCCAACCAAATAATTTCTGAAAGATATTTAAAATCAACTGCAAAGCACTGCTTGGTACTTCGCCAGGAATCACAGCATGATCCTCTGAAAAGGTTACATTGCCGGCCCCATCAGACGAAATGACTCTAAAATGATATGGCTTACCCGGAATTAATTCGGAGATAATTATTAGATGAGAATTAGTCATTGTTTTATCTTCAACTGTTTTTTGAGTATAATTTCCCTCAGAAAGACCTTCTCCGTATTCGATTTGACTCGAAGTCGGTTCATCAGTTTTCCAACTTACAACGATCTGGGCTTTATCCTGTTTGTCGAGACCGACATTTGAAGTTTCAATAATAATACCTGAAATTACCGGGGGGCGAGTATCCATTGGGGTGGTAAAAGAATTAGTGTCGGAAGTTGTCACATTCCCAAATTTATCAGTTCCCTTAACAATAACTTCGTATATTGTCGAATCAGCAAGGTCAACCATTTCCATTTCATGCTCAATTTTTAACTCACTTGAAGAAATTTCTTTTTTATTTTCTCCCTTAGGTCCAAAATAAATGGAAGAAGTTGTCTCAATATTCGTTGTCCATGTAATCCTCATCGCGCTTCCAGCTCGGTCAGAAATCGCATCGAATCTTACACTGGAAATTAACGGCAGAGGAGGAGTAGAAAATGAGTAGTTATCTGATTGAAATTCAAAATTATCTTCAGTTGTTGCCTTTAATTTTATTAGATATGTCGTGCCGCCCTTTAGATTTGTCAATTTTTTAGAGAAGGTTGTGGAATAACCGTCGATAGCAATTTCTTGAGTCGGAGAATTTTCACCAAAGAATATCTTTGATTGGCTCGATCTGCTTGTTGCCCATGAGACAAGGATATCCTGCGGACTTAAAAGCTCGGTTGTCACATTCGAGAAGGAGGGTGATTTGGTAGTACTGGTTTCGAACCAATTACTCTCCCCCATGTTATTTGTCGAATCAATCCAAACCAACTTATAGCGATAATTTCTCTCTGGCTGCAATCCGACTACTCTGACGGAGTGCGATAGGGTGTATTCATTGTGCCCTTGTTCAGAGATATAAGTATTGTCTTCGTAAACTTGGACAAAGGAGGTAGTTTCCTTGGTCGAGATCCAAGTTACAACAATTGTCGAGGGATTGGAAGAAACCGTCGGTCCGTCAATTATTTGAGCCGCGCCTGTTGAGCAGAAAACGCTTGTCTGCCAACCAGAGGTATTACCGGCGACATCTTTCGCTCTTAAGTAAAAGACATTATCTCCTTCCTGATAAGGCGCGACAGTAACCGTCAGATCGTTAATTGCCAAGACCGTTCCTGTTGAGCCGACTTTATATTCATAGCCGGAGAGACCAGATCCTCCGGTGTCCGCTCCTGCCAGCCAAGTAAAAGTGAAGGTAGAGGAAATTGAACAACCAACGGGTGAAACATTGATAAACTCTGAAACCGTTGGAGCAGTGCCATCATATTTGTAAATAAACGGCGACCAGATATTTGTTGTTGTATTTGAAGCGTTGTCCTTAACTTTAATCAGGAGATAATAAGTTGAACCGGTAATTAAATTTGAAGCAGAATATGAGGTTCCGGTTTGATACGCTCCAGCGGTCAACGGGTCGGCTGTATCGTCCGTTCCGAAGTAAACATAATATCCGGCGATTCCCGAAGGAAGTTCACCTTGTCCGGCATTATCATCGGGAACATTCCATGAGAAAGCCGGGGTCGGATATTTATACCAAGTATTAGTGGTTAAATCAACTAAGCCACCAGTTTCATTTTTAGCTGTCAAAGTGGAGGGTAAATCCGGAGCGGAAGTGTCAATAGTAAAAGAGATCGTTACGCTGTTCAAAATGACCAGCTGATCTCCATCGCTGATTAAAATGGCTTGCCAGTGAAGACCGTTACTCGTTACGGAAAAAGTCGTAATCTGTGAGTTAATATCGGCAGTCAAGTTTGACTCTGAAACAGAAGATGAGGTTGCCCAGCTTGAGCCGTTCCAATATTTCCAACTGGCGGCGTTGTCGTTTGAAAGACGGTATTTAATCGTGCCACCATTTAATGTTTCATTTGAAGCAAAACCGCTCCACTGTGTAACACCGGTTGAAGACAGAGTGGCAGTCGGCCGAATAGTTGGAGAGGAGGTCGAGTATTTACTGGTGACAAAAGTCGTCCTTGCGCTGTTCGATACCCTCACTTCGTCTACCAAACCAATAAAGTTATTGGTTGTGGAATAAGTAGAATTCGTCCCTAAACCGGTACCGATATAAAGCGGGGTAGAAAGATCAGACAGGGTTAAGGTGGCTGATGCGGAATTGTCAAGAGTCCCGTTGACATAAAGCTTAACCGTCGAGCCGTCGTAGGTGGCGGCAAGATGATACCAACCGGTAGACCAGCTGGTTGAAGTTGAACTAAGTACCGTGTTATTGCCATACGACCAGAGTTCTCCGGCGGCGGTTCCAGCGGATGTTGAACCAAGACCAGCATAAAGTTTTCCATTATAAGTAATCATCGAGTAAGCCCTGTAATAGGAAGTTCCTGTCCAACTTGAATTAATGCCATCCCCGCCAATTTGGGTCCAGCTCGTACCGTTAAAGCTCCAGAGCTCACCATCGCCGGCGGAATCTCCCAATCCGGCGTAGAGCAAACCATTATATTCAACTAAACTGTAAACGGCCTCATACTCCAGATCACCCCAACTAGAGTTGACACCATCGCCGCCAATTTTGCTCCAGCTTGAGCCGTTATATTTCCAAACCTCGGCGTCGCCGACGTTATTTCCGAATCCAGCGTAGAGATCTCCAAGATAAATTGCCAAAGAAAAGACATATTCAAGAGCCTCGCCCCAGCTTGAATTAAGATTATCCCCGCCGACCTTGGTCCAAGCCGAGCCGTTCCAACTCCAAACCTCGGCGTCACGGATTGTGTTCCCCAGTCCGGCAAAAAGTGTTGAGCCGGAAACCAGCAGTGTTCTGGCGGATTCATAACCGGTTGTCCAGCCCGAATTGACGCTATCGCCGCCAATTTTAGTCCAAGACGAGCCGTTAAAGCTCCAGACCTCACCGTCACCAGCAGTGAGTCCAATTCCAGCATACAAAGTTGATCCTGAAACGGCTAAACTATCAACCTCTTCATAGGTTGCATCGGCCCAGCTTGAATTTAAGCCGTCGCCGCCGATTTTGGTCCAAGCCGAGCCGTTAAAGCTCCAGACCTCGGCGTCGCCGGCGTCGCTGCTAAGACCGGCGTAGAGATTAGTAGCCGAGGCGGCCAGGCTATAAACCGCTTCATAGCCGGTTGTCCAGCTCGTATTAACGCCGTCGCCACCAACTTTAGTCCAAGCCGAGCCGTTAAAGCTCCAGACCTCGGCGTCGTCAGTGCTATTCCCTAGTCCGGCATATAAATTAGCGCCAAAAACTGCTAAGCTGTAAACCATTTCATAACCAGCTCCCCAACTGGAATTGACGCTATCCCCGCCAACTTTTGTCCAAGCCGTGCCATTCCAGCTCCAGACCTCGGCGTCGCTGGTAGAAGCTCCTAATCCGGCGTAAAGATTTGCGCCGTAAACCGCCATGCTAAAAACATATTCATAAGTTGATGCTGCCCAGCTGGAATTGACGGCATCACCACCAACTTTTGTCCATGTTGAACCGTTATAGCTCCAAACCTCGGCGTCATCAGTGCCACTACCTAAACCGGCATAGAGATTTGTTCCGTAGACCGCCAAACTGTAAACTCCTTCATAGGTATTGACCCCCCAAGAAGAGTTTATATTGTTGCCCCCGACTATTGACCAAGCCGAACCATTAAATTTCCAAACCTCTGCCATGCCGGCGTATGTACCGAGACCGACATAGGTGTTGCCGTCATAAGTCGCCGATGAGTTGACCAGCGCCACATTGCCCTGTTCCCAGCTGGAGTTTATCCTATCGCCGCCGATCTGCGTCCAAGTTGAGTTGTCCCAACGCCAGATTTCCGAGGCATTATTTGTGCCATCCCCAGAAACACCGGCATAAATATAACGCCCGTCGGAAGTCATTGAATTTACCTCGACGCTATTGTTGCTCCAGCTCGAATTAGCGCCATCGCCACCAACTTTGGTCCAGCTTGAACCATTATATTTCCAAACCTCGGCGTCGTTAGAGCTATAACCCAGCCCGGCATAAATCTCGCCTTTATAAATGAGGAGAGTGCGAACATCTTCAAAAGTTGAGGCCGCCCAGCTAGAATTGACGGCGTCGCCGCCGACCTTGGTCCAAGAATTTGTGCCGTTAAATTCCCAAAGATCGGCGTCTCCGGTGCCATTCCCCAGTCCGGCATAAACCTTACCATTGTACGAAGCCAGTGAGTAGACATATTCTATTGACTCATCCCAGCTGGAATTGACATTGCCACCGACATGGCTCCAATTTGCGCCGTCATACTGCCAAACGACTGCTTGTTTATTTGTTCCTCCAAAGCCAACATAGAGTTTGCCGTCATTAATCGCCAGTGAATAAACCGAGCTTAAAACAGACGGCGCCCATGAATTATAGTCCTTGCCACCGATCCAGCTCCAAGCGCCTCCGCTGTAGCGCCAGACCTCGGAGTCATAGTACTCGATTCCCGTCCCGACAATCAGATCGTTGCCGAGCGACCCGAGCCAAGCAGATTCCTTGCCGTAAGTCCAGCTGGAATTAAGGGTGTCGCCGCCGATTTTAGTCCAGGCCGAGCCGTTCCAGCTCCAAACCTCGGCGTCGTCGGCGTTGGTTCCAAGACCGGCGTATAGTACCGAATTAACCATAATTAGTCCTTGGACGCTCTCATAACTTCCCGTCCAGCTGGAATTAAGGGCGTCGCCGCCAATTTGTGTCCAAGTTGTACCATTCCAACTATAAACATCAGCATCACCAGCGTTGTTGCTAAGCCCAGCATAAAGAGTAGTTCCTGAATACACTAAACTTGCGACTATCTCGTAGCCGGCGGAAAAGCCCAAACCATCGTCAGCAATTTTAGTCCAAGACGAACCGTTCCAGCTCCAAACCTCGGCTTCTCCGGTATTGAAGCCCAACCCAACATACAAAGTCGTAGCCGAAGCGGTAATGCTGTAGGCCTGTTCATAGGTAGTGGCAGCCCAACTTGAATTAATCCCTTGGCCGCCGATCCATGTCCAAATCGAACCATCATAGCTATAAACATTGGCGCCACCGGCACCATTTGAACCGGTCGCTGCATAAGTGATCGAACCGATGTTGGCAAAAGCAAAAACCCGATCATTACTACTCCAGCTTTGGTTGAGCCCATCGCCGCCGATTTTAGTCCAGGCCGAGCCGTTCCAGCTCCAAACCTCGGCGTCGTTAGTGGTGCTTCCAAGACCAGCGAGAATATTCGTTCCCCTAACGATCAAGGATGTAACGCTTTCAAACATCTGATCGCCCCAACTGGAGTTAAGCCCGTCGCCGCCGATTTTCGTCCAACTAGTGCCGCTTCCGCTGTAGCGCCAGATCTCGGCGTCGCCGGCTGCTCCTTCCAAACCAACATAAAGAGCCGAACTGTACTCGACAAGCGATCGAACCGATCCCGGATTTTGAATCGGCCAGCTGTTTCCGACTCCTTCGCCCTGCTTTGTCCAGCTTTTAGCCGTGCTTGGATCAAGCTCAAATTTCAATTTGCCGTCAGTTGAGTCAAAATACAGTTTGTAATTCCCTTTGTCAGTGACGGTAAAAGGATTTCCGCTTGTTTTGTCAAAAGCGCTGTTAAATTTGACAAACGCTTCTTGGGTCAGAGCGCTTGACATTGATAAAGACGCCGAGTCGTTGACTTTGGCGCAACTAGCGTTGCCGTCAAGCGAGAGAGCGTTGTTGATCTTTCCCGTTGAAAATACCGAACCGTTAGCGCAAAGAGTGGCGTCATTAGCGTTAGCCGAGGCATCGTCTGCCGTAAGCCCAGAGGATTCATCGTTATGCCAGAGTCCGGCGGTGTTGGCATCGGTCACATATTGCTGATCTTTCAATCGCCCCGAATTTGATATAACTTCGATCAGATTGCTGTCAAAAGTATAGTCGCCAGAGACGCCAAAATCCCAAGCCGATGATTCGGCCTTGATATGTGGAATAGTCAGAGTAAAAATTAATCCTATTAGTGCCGAAAGAACAGCCGCTTTTAGAGCGAATCTTCTAAATAAATGTCTAATCCTTTTTACTATTTCCCTTACTTGCTTATTATTTTCTGTTAACAATAGAGCTAATCGAAATCTTCTCTTCAAAAAGGAAAAAATATTTCTCCACAGCAAAACTACGGCTGTAGATACAACCACAAAAACTGCCAATTTTGGCTTTTTGATTCTAAATTTTATAATTCCCCTCATCTACTTACTTACAATAATTATATCCTTTTTATTAAAAAAATCTAATTTTTTATCGGTTAACAATGTTCTGCAAAAGAAGCCGTTTTTCAACTGATGCGATAATTTTTCTTGTTTTTATCGCAACATCGGGGGTAACGGAAACGGAAGTCGCACCGTTTTTTACCATTAGTTCGGTAAACTCAGGAAAAATGCTTGGAGCTTGACCGCAAACAGATGAGGTGACTCCCCGCTTTCTACAGGTTTTGACGACATAGGAAACCGAGAGCTCGACTGCTTCATCACGCTCGTCGAAAACCTTGGCCAAATTTTGATTGTCGCGATCAACGCCCAAAGTTAATTGTGTTAGATCGTTTGTTCCAAGCGAAACACCATCAATCCCAAGATCAAGAAATTTCTCTAGAAGGATAACATTAGACGGCACTTCAACCATCATCCAAATCTTAAAATCTGGACCACGACTTAATCCGGCAGCAGAAACCAGCTCGATAACTTTACGCATTTCGTCTACTGTGCGAATAAATGGAATCATCAAATGTAAATTGGTTAAATCCATTTTATTGCGGACAACCTTTATCGCTTCAAGCTCAAGATTAAAAACCTCAGGATCGGTGATGTAGCGCAGTGCACCGCGCATTCCAATCATTGGATTTCCTTCTTCACCCTCGTATTTTTCTCCGCCTTTTAAGTTTTTGTATTCGTTGGTTTTAAAATCGGTTGCTCGGTAAATTACCGGTCGTGGCGAAAAGGCGCCGGCGATTTTGCCGATTCCTTGTGATAATTTTTCCGTAAACTCGGCGCCACGGCCATCGGCAATCATCGCTCTTGGATGCTCGCCAATTTCGGCGATAATAAATTCGGCACGAAGCAATCCGACACCGTCGACTGGGAGTTTTGCCGCTTCTTCCGCAGAATCCGGTTCAGCAAGATTTAAATAAACCTTGGTGCCGGTAATCGGAATCTCCTCTGATAATACTGCCCCGACTGACCTTTCTACTCCAACACCCACTTTCGACCCCCCACCATCTATTTTTATTGCCCCTTTATAAACAAGACCTTTCACTCCGTCAACGGTAACAACTTGACCAGTTTTTAATTTTGATGTCGCCGTGCCGGTGCCAACGACGCAAGCAATTCCCATTTCTCGACTGACGATCGCTGCATGACAAGTTCTCCCGCCAGTATCAGTGACAATCGCCACCGCTCTTTTCATCGCCGGAACAAAATCCGGCGTTGTCATTTCAGTTACAAGCACATCACCATCTTTGACCTCATCAATTTGTTCATAAGAATGAATCACTTTCACTGGTCCCCTTGCCATTCCCATCGAAGCCGCCGCCCCACGTAACAAAACTTCTGCCTTGTCTTCTTCAATAGTTTCGGTTCCTTCATTTTGATTTTTGATTTTTGATTTTTGATTTTTTAAAGTTGTGATCGGTCTCGACTGAACGATATAAATTTTCCCCTTTTCAATCGCAAACTCAATATCTTGCGGTGAGTTATAATGTTGTTCAATTTTTGTGCCAATCTTTGCCAGATCAATAATTTCAGCGTCGGAAAGTTTTTGGTCTTTTCTGTCCGCTTGCGGAACTGAAACATGGCGGTCGCCGCCGGAGTTGCTTTTGACAATCTTCCACTCCTGCTCATTTATCTCTTTTGCGACAATTTTCAAAGATGATTTTTCAATTATGTAGCGATCTGGCGTAATTGAACCGGAAACAACTGCTTCGCCAAGACCATAACCGGCATCAATTATTAACTTCTCGGTATCACCAGAGACCGGATCAACAGTGAACATTACGCCGGATTTCTCCGATTGGACCATCATCTGAATTGGGACCGCAAGCCCGACTTTCATCTGATCATATTTATTTGTCGCTCGATAATAAATTGCTCGCGCTTCAAAAAGCGAGGCGTAACATTTCTTTAATGCTTCGACGACTTCTTTGCCACCAGAAATATTTAGATATGTCGCCTGTTGACCGGCAAATGACGCCTCCGGCAGATCTTCGGCAGTAGCAGAAGAACGAACGGCAACAAGAACATCGCCGAGTTCTTTATAGCTCGCAAGAACTTGATCCTCGATTTCTTTCGGAATTTTTGCCGCAAGAATTTGTTTTTTGATAATTTTTGATAACGAATTTAGCTTTTTTGAATCCTCAGGATCAAAATTTTTCAGGACTTTTGAAATCGCCGGACCGATGCCGCTTTTTAAAAGAAAATAAAAATAAGCGTCGGCAGTAACAATGAAGCCGTTTGGAACTGGAAAACCAGCCCTGACAAGTTCGCCAAGATTAGCACCCTTGCCACCAACACACGCAATATCATCTTTGCCAACATCTTTAAACCAGAGAATAAACTTTGGCGTTTTTTTCTTTAACATAACCCCTCCTAGAAAATTCAAAATGCAAATTGCAAAGATCAAAATTACAATTCAAAATGAAAAATGGTTTGGAATTTTGAATTTTACAATCATTTTGATTTTTGAATTTTGATTTTTGATTTATCTTTATTGTATCACATTTTCCCCGAAACAACCTCCCTGACTTTTTCCCATTCAAAACCACGCGAGAGAAGGTGGCGAACGAGTTTTTGGTAGATTTTTTCCTTCGGGATTTTTTTGTTTTCGGCAAAAAAATGATTAGCAGCTTTGGAAATCTCTGAAAGTTCATCAGAATTTTCTAAAAGGACTTTCTCGATAATTTCATTTGGAACTCTTTTTGCTAATAATTTACTCCGAAGATAATATTTTCCGACTGGCTTTAGTGATTTTTTGAAACGGACAAAATTTTCGGCAAACTTCTGATCATCTAAAAATTTGTTGGAAATTAGAAAATCAAGCGTTTTGGAAATTTCTTCTTTTGAACACTCCCTTCGACGAAGCTTCTCCTCCATTTCACCAATACTTCGATCTTGCTTCCCCAAAAGCCAAAGCGCATATTCAAGCGGTTTTAATTTTTTCATTTTTGTTTAAGGGAATTTAGGGGATGTTAAGGGTTTCAGAGTTAGAACGATCCCCTTAAGCTCCCCTAATTTCCCCTTTTCCCTTGTCCTTATCCTTCCCCTTTACCTCCCCTAAAATCCCTCCATTAATTTTCTTCTTCCTTCTTCCCCTTATCTCCCATAAACTCTCTTAAATACTTATCGAATTCTTTTTTTCTTTGTGATTCTTTCTGCCAATGATTTGCTATTTTCTCATTTACTGAAGTTGTACCATCAGAAAATCGCTTTCGTTCGAGTGATTCTATCTGGTTGTGAAGCATCTTCCCCTCGCCTTTGCAGAGAAAAATCGCTTGATCGGAAATCTTCTCATCGCCGAGATTACTCCGCCGGCAGTATTCAAAATCATTTAATAATTCTTCCAAAGATCCTTTGGAAAATCCCAAAAAAGTTACATATTCCTTGGTCGTCGCTCGTGAAAAACCTTCTTCAATATTCCGAACAACCGACTGCGTCGACCGCAACATATGATCAGCAGTATCCATCGTTCTTTGGCGCGTCTGCGGATGAAATTTTGATAACGATTTCACAAACTCCTCCGTTAACACGAAAATCTTATTCGCCTGTCTCCTGCCCGCAATGCTTTCAGCACAGCTGATGCAGGCGGGCCATGTCAAAAGTTTTTTATATCCTAGCGGATTCCTTGGAACATACATTTTTGTGTTTTAATAATTTTCGTTTTTCTTGGAGATCGGCAAAGTATCCAGATATAATTTATAGCCCCACAATCTGCGTCTCAAATCATTAAAATTTAGTGATTGAAAAACCGATAAAATTAAATCTTGGTTATTTTTCCATTTTTTTCTTGTCAGACGATTAATCTCACCAAGTAAAGTGTTGGTGTCGCCGGTTTGATTTTTGACTTCCTCAACTTTTTCAGCGCCAATCTTTTCAATTTCTTCTGGCGTAATATTTCTAATGTGAATATATCCAACCAAAGATTGACTGCCGACAATTCTACAAGTCAGCTCTTCTCTGAATGTCAAAAATGCTGTCTGCCACACAGGATCATCATAATCAGTAGTTATTTGTCCCTGCCACATAATTTCTCTAGTTATAAGATGGCAAGCTTCATGAGCTAATAGTGGCGGTTCCTCTAATCGGTTTGTTTCTTCCTCACCATAATCCGGAATCATTAAAAACTGGACAATGTCTTTGTGAGTAGCCGCCATAGCTTGAGTTAACTCATCGCCAGTAACCTTTTTAATTTTATTTAGCAATTCTTCGCTGATGTGAATTACAAATATCCCCCTACTGTAAGACGCGAGATGATAACGCTTGTCAAATTTCAAAATATCACTAACTTCAACCTCAGGAAAAATCTGTGCCAATAATTTTTCAACATCAAAATTTTCTGAATCAAATCTTTTGGTTTGTTTGTCCCGCCAAGAACCAATACATCGAGCAATCTCAGTAGCGCCTTCCTTTAATTTGTCATCCGGGATTGCCTCAATAAATTCAGCTTCGGATTTTCCTGTAACCAAATTATAATAAAAAGATCCGAATGGTATCGCATTTTCAGGTTTAAAAACTTCGTAATTATCAGCTTCTTTTTTTTGCCTTTCTTGATCAACTAAAAAATCAGCTTTGGTAGCTTCCAATTGTTCTTTGCTTAAAAAAAAACCACTTTCAGCCATATGCAATAATAACTATTCCGCTTTTATTTTTTCACTGATTTTTGCTTTGAATAGTAGCTCAAAATCTTGTTTGTACCTTTTCTTTCAATTTTGCAAATCGTTGATCAAATTATTCTAAATGTTATTCATATTCAATATATGCCTCTAGCTTTTTCCATTTCGTTGTAGTGTTCTTGGCGAAATTTTTTACCACCTTCTGGGTCCATCCTTTCCATATATCTTGCAGCTTCTTCAAATGCTTCGCCAAAATTCATAGTTGGATTACCTTTGTGAGCTTCAGCGATGTGAGAGCGTAAAATAGAAAGTTCATTTTGTTCCTTCGGGGTTAAATCACGTTGCCCTGAAATAAAATTGTCTGCCAAGAAAACCGCTATTTCTCTGGCAAAATTTTCTAATTTTTCGTTTCTTGTACGATCGTTTATCTCTTCGCCATATCGCCGTCCAACAAATTCTGGCTTTGTCGGTTTTGGCATTGTTTCGGGGTCGTCTTTGGGCGCTTCATCTGCCCACACATCTTCCTCTTTTGGACTTTCTGCTTTTGGACCTTCTGCTTTCCAATCGGCATATTCTTCACCAATACTTTTTCCACTTTCCACGCTCATAATTCTCCTTTCTTTGTTAATTATTATTCTTTCATTTTCTCAACAATTTTTGCCTTAATCTCTTCGGCGATTTTGGGATTTTCTTTTAGAAATGCTCTTGCACCTTCTTTGCCCTGGCCGATTTTTTCAGCGTTGTACGAAAGCCAAGCGCCAGCTTTTTCGATTACTTCCTGCGCGACGCCGAGATCAATAATTTCACCTTCGGCATCAATTCCAATCCCAAACATAATATCAAATTCGGCGGTCTTAAACGGCGACGCAACTTTATTTTTAACAACTTTAACCCCGACATGATTACCAACATTTTCCTCGCCGCGTTTTAATGTTGCTTTGCGACGGATTTCCAAACGGACTGAAGCATAAAATTTCAAAGCGTTACCGCCGGTTGTCGTTTCCGGATTTCCAAACATTACGCCAATTTTCATTCGAATCTGGTTGATAAAGATCACCATTGTTTTTGATTTGGAAATAACAGCGGTTAGTTTTCGAAGCGCCTGCGACATTAGTCGCGCCTGGACTCCCATCATTGAGTCACCCATTTCACCCTCAATTTCAGCCCGAGGAACAAGAGCGGCAACTGAATCAATAATAACGACATCAACAGCATTTGAGCGGACCAGTGTTTCGCAAATTTCCAATGCCTGCTCACCGGTATCCGGCTGGGACATCAATAGATCATCAAGATTTATGCCGATTTTTTTGGCATATTCCGGATCAAAAGCATGCTCGGCATCAATAAAAGCCGCAATACCTCCAAGTTTTTGCGCCTGCGCCGCAACCGAAATTGCCAAAGTTGTTTTGCCTGATGATTCCGGTCCATATATTTCAACAACTCTGCCGCGTGGCAAACCGCCGACGCCAAGCGCTAAATCAAGCGCAAACGAACCGGTTGGAATAACCGCCACATCTAATTTTGTGTCGGCACCATATTTCATAATCGAACCCTTGCCAAACTGCTTTTCTATCGAAGCCAGCGCAACATCAAGCGCCTCGGACTTAGCTTTTTTAATAGAGTCATTTTTGTTTGTGTTTTCTTTTCCGGCATCTTTTTTTACCATAAAACTCCTCCCAGTTCCCCTACGAAATTACTAATTAAAACGAAATTACGAATCGAACAGTGAATTATAAACTCTCACTGATCTATC
The DNA here is from genome assembly GCA_964626415.1 of uncultured Candidatus Saccharibacteria bacterium. Taxonomy (GTDB): domain Bacteria; phylum Patescibacteriota; class UBA1384; order XYA2-FULL-43-10; family CAINNR01; genus CAZVFH01. Next base: position 20,693 of record CAZVFH010000003.1, on the reverse strand, counting down.
GTCACGGATTGTCTCTGATAGAATTATCAGTGTTTATTAGTGACAATAGATCTGTGGTAGTTTTTACTTCCATATTTGTCAGTTTACTGTCCACTCGCCGTTTTCATCTTTCTCTCAACAATGATTATCTTGCTTGAAATTCGATTATTTCTTCCCTCCGATGTAACTACGATAGTGTTAATCCCATTTTGAAGTGAAAGCTCAAGCTGAAAGTTGCCGCTTTCACCAATCGATACCGACTGTTTGTTGATAAAAAGACGGGAACTCTCCTCAGTTTTGCCAGTGATATTTACAATTTCATCTGCTGTTGCTGAATTGTTCACTGGAGTAAAAATCTCAAGTTGTGGGACAGAGGTAAAATTATAAACACCGATAGTCACATAAGAGATGGCCAGAATTGATAAAACGGCGACAAAAAAGATAGTCAATATTTTTGGAGATAAGATAAAACTCTTTGCCGTTTTTGTTTTTTTGACTAAAAAATTGGCTGGTTGACTATATGCAACTGCTGATCTTTGCTTTAAAAAAAGATTAAAAAATTTCTCGGGATCAAGCTTCAAGTATTTCGCGTAAGTGATGACAAAACCCTTAACATAAATATCATTTGGTAGTACTTCAAAATCTTCATTCTCAAGCGCTTCTAAATATTTTGCTCTAATCTTGGTCGCAAGTTCCGCCTCTATTAAATCAACCCCAAGCCGTTTTCTGGCTCGTCTTAGCCGTTCACCGAAAGGCCTTGATGCCCTAATTTTATGTAGCTTAAATCCCGCAGCAACCATATAAAAAATTTAAAATGCAAAAATCAAAATGCAAAATTATGGAATGACTATTATAGTTACTCCCGACTAGTCGGGATACCATAATTTTGAGATCTTAATTCTGAACTCTTAATTATTAATGCCTGTCATCCTTTGAAAAATGTTGGTTTTCATTATCAGAGCCAAACTGCTGATCAGTATTCATCAAAATATCTCTCGGTTTGGCGCCGTTTGATGGACCAATTACGCCGGCCTCTTCCATTATATCCAAAAGACGGGCCGCTCGGGCGTAGCCGACGCGGAGCCGGCGCTGCAGTAGCGACGCCGATGCCTGTCCGGAGTTCATAACGACTTGAATTGCTTCATCGTATAAATCATCATCAACTGACCCTCCGCCATGGCTGCCGGCTAATTTTGCCGGACGAAAGGAGAGAATTGACTCGTCATACTCCGCCTCTCCCTGATTTTTCAAAAAGCCAACCAAAGAATTGATTTCTTTATCAGAAACAAAACAGCCCTGAATACGCCTCGGTTTCGAAAGCCCGTTGCCGATAAACAACATATCACCATTTCCTAAAAGTTTCTCGGCTCCCGACATATCAAGAATTGTTCGCGAATCAACATTTGAAGCAGTTGCAAAGGCAATTCGCGAAGTAATGTTTGCTTTGATTAAACCGGTAAGGACATCAACCGAAGGACGTTGTGTTGCGACAATTAAATGAATTCCGGTTGCCCTGGCCATTTGAGCGATTCGAACAATTGATGCCTCTACTTCATTTGCCGAAACCGCCATCAGATCAGCAAGCTCATCAATAATCACAACGATATACGGCAATTTACCTTCGGGTCCCGGTAACTCATTGTAAGATGCAATATTTCTTTTTCCTGAATCAGAGAAAATTTTGTAGCGCCTCTCCATCTCATAGACCGTCCACTTTAATGTTGAGATGGTTTTATCAACATCAATTACAACAGGAGAAAGCAAGTGCGGGATGCCATTATAATTTGTCAACTCGACTCTTTTTGGATCGATTAAAAGAAGGCGCATGTCTTCCGGAGAATTGTTAAAAAGAAAAGCCGAAATTATTGAGTTGATACAAACGCTTTTTCCTGAACCAGTGGCACCGGCCACCATCAAATGCGGCATTGATTCAAGGTCAATCGCAACTGCTGTGCCGGCGACATCACGACCTAAGGCAATTGCTAATTTGCTTTTTTGGGTCTTAAATTGAGAGGAAATCATCACCTCTTTTAATGTCACTTTTGCCGCGACAACATTTGGCACTTCAATACCAACGGCACTTTTCCCCGGGATCGGCGCCTCGATTCGCAAACTTTTTGCCGCCAGTGCCAAGGCAATATCAGTATTACGGGCGGTAATTTGATTTAGCTTGACTCCTTCGTTTGGCCGCAATGTGTACTGGGTAACCGTCGGCCCGACATTAACATCTTGCATCTTTACTTCGATTCCAAAGGTAGAAAAACATTTTTTTATCGTTTCAACATTCTTTCCAATATCGCCCGACTTGGCAACATCATTTGATTCAACCAAAAGATCAAGTGTTGGAAATTGCCAAACCCGGCCAGAGGAAATTTTTGTTGAAGGAAGTGGAGTCGTTTCAATTACTGGCGCTCGCAAGTCCTCGGTAATTCTTGGTTTGAACGGAAAAAAATTAAGGCGATTCCTAATCCCAGCAAAAAACCCACCTTTTGGTCTTTCGGGAAGTTCTTCTTCTCTGCCCCCGCGATGAATTTTGACTTTGCCGTCGTCAATTTTTTCTAAATCTTTAATTGGCTTTCGACCAAGAATACTGGATATTGAAAGATCAAAAACCATCATTATTGAAACAAAAGACAAAACAAAAGTGACTAAAAATGATGGAAATGTCCCGATCGCTTGACGAAAAGCGTTCGAGACCAAATAGCCAACAACTCCGCCGCCATCACCGTTTTCGCTGGCGCCCTTGGCGTCAACTTCCGGAATAAAAAGATGAAACATTGCCGGTACAAAAAGAAAAAATAAAGCTATACCGAAAAATTTAATTACTCTAACGCCGCCTTTTGGCGGAAATAAAATTATCGCTCCGAGCCAAAAAATCGCCAATGGCAAAATATAGCCGGCAACCATACCTAAAAATTTATAGTCCAAAAGTCGCAACTTTTCACCAAGTCGACCAGCAGAACCGAAAATTCCAAGAAAGAGAACAACGGCGACAACCATAAAAATTATGCCAAAAATCTCTCGCCATGTGTCCGGACCAAGCCCAAGTGTCCAGTCAAAAACATAATCACCCCATTCGTTTTCACGCTGGAACCACTTTGGACTTCTTTGCTTGTGTTTTGGATATTTTCGTTTTCGCCCCACATTACCTCCGAAAAGTCCCCTCAATTATGATTTTGAACTTATTACTGTAACTTCTTCCTACAATTAATTATACCACAATACTCTCTTGTGTTGTAAAGCAATTTCTGCTATCGTGAGTCAAACGCCTGACAGGAGGTGAAAAAGAGTGAAGCCGACTGACGAGAAGCGGATGCTAGAAGAAAAAGAAGCCCGTCGAATTGAGTTGAAAAATCAAGCCAAAGCTGAACGCCAGCGGCACGACATTCAGCTAATAGAGGAAAAATTTGCAGGCAGAAAAAAAGAGATAATTTTGGAAGATTATCTTTGCGCCAATCCGGAGTGCGGAACTGACGAATATCTGGAGATTTTTGAAGAGGAAATTATCAAAGGCAGAGGCAGAAGTCGACGCACCGTTCGTTATGTTGTTGGCTACGAATGTCCAAAATGCAAACGAGAATTTGAAACGCTTCTCAATTCTTTGAATCGTGAAATAACATTAGCGCGACTTGCGCGAGTTGAAAAAAGGTGTGAACAAGAGATCGCCAAATTAAGAAAACGCAACTTGAAATATTAACCTCCGCCCTTCGACTCCGCTCAGGGCGGTTTTTTTGTTTCTTTTTTTGCTTACGACTTACCAGCTCACAACTTACAACTTTTTAGACCTCAATCACAACGGGAATAACCATCGGTCGGCGCTCGGTTTCTTTGTACAAGAAATCGCCTAGCTCTTCGCGAATTTTGGTTTTAATTAGCGCCCAATCACCACGAGGTTTTGAATCGCCAACATGTTTGGAAAATAATCGCTTGATTTCCGCCCGGGCCTTATGAACAAGATTTTCGTTTTCGCGCATATAGATAAAACCGCGAGAAATAATATCCGGCGAAGTGACAATTTGACCGTTTTCGTGATTAACAGTGACGATGACGACAAATATGCCATCAGCAGCCATTGCTTTACGGTCGCGAAGTACGATATTGCCGACATCACCAACACCAAGCCCGTCAACCATAACATAGGAAGCTGGAACGCGTTTGTTGGTGACAGAAGCACGACCAGCGACAAATTCAATTATTTGACCATTATCAGAAACCATAATATTCTCCTCCGGAATTCCAAGATCGGCGGCAATTTGGGCGTGAATCATCAACTTATGGCGCTCGCCATGAATCGGAACAAAAAACTTCGGTTTGATTAAACCGATCATCAACTTTAAGTCCTCTTGATAAGCATGTCCGGAAGTGTGGACATCAAACATTTTTTGGTAAATAACTCGGGCACCTTCGCGAAAGAGATTATCCATAACTTCCGAGACCGAGCGCTCGTTACCGGGAATCGGCGAAGAAGACAAAATTACCGTATCGCCTTTTTTGATTTTTATCTGCCGATGTTCGCCGGCAGAAATTCGAGTAAGCGCCGAACGTTCCTCACCTTGTGAACCGGTGCAAACGATGACAACGCGGTTGTCAGGATATTTTCCGATATCGGCGGCATCAATCATCGTGTCTTCGGGAAGAACTAAGGCCTTTAGTGCCGATGCGACTTCGACATTGGCGATCATTGAGCGACCGGAAAAGGCAACTTTGCGATTTAATTTTTTCGAAACATTTAAAATCTGCTGAATACGAGAGATAAGCGAAGCAAAGGTGGCGATAATCAGACGGCCGCGGGCATTTTCAACTAATTTAAATAATGAATCCTCGACTTCTTTTTCTGAAATCGTATGTCCGGGTTTTTCAGCGTTTGTCGAGTCAGAAAATAGCGCCAAAACCCCCTGCCCGCCAAGTTGTGCCAGTTTTGAAAAATCAGTCGGCCGACCATCAGCTGGCGTATGATCGAATTTCCAATCGGTCGCATAGACCAAAATTCCTTCCGGCGTCGTGATTGAAAGACCAAAACTGTCGGGGATATTATGATTTAGACGAAATGTTTCAATCTTAAAAACTCCAAGCTGTAAAATCTCTTCGCCCGGAATAATTGTTGCCAGTTTTACCCGATTTTCCATACCAAACTCCTCAAGACGCTTTTTAATCAAGCCAATTGTCATCGGCGCCGAATAAATTTGCGGTGCGCCAATTCGGTCATAAAGATAGGGAATTGAACCGGTGTGATCCAAATGTCCGTGGGTAATTATTACGCCGCGGATTCTATCCTTGTTTTCCGCCAAATAACTGACATCGGGGACAACATAATCAATCCCCGGCATATCCTCGTTTGGGAACATAAAACCCATGTCAATGACAATAATGTCATTGCCATATTCAATAATTGACATATTTTTCCCGACCTCTTCCAGCCCGCCAAGCGGGATGAAGCGCAAAGCCGGTTTTTTCCCTAATCCTTCAGAGCCATTTCTGAAAGATAATGTCTTAACTAAATTCGGCCCGCTGCCGGACAAACTCCGATTCATACTTCTCGGAGCAAGGCGACGTGCCGGTTTTCTTTCACTGGTAATCATAATAAAATCTCCTTTCTGTATTAAGAGTACAATAATTAATTTTTAATTTTGCAATTTTCAATTTACAATCAATAATTCAATTTTCAATGATTGAAAGTTTGGAAATTAATACATTGAAAATTCATTGGAAATTATAAAATTGAAAATTTCTTAGAATAGTTTCAAATTCTTAACTTTCTTTTCTTCCACTTTTTCTACAACTTTCTCTAATTCCGCTTTGACTTTTTTTATCGCTTCGGGAATTTTTTTAAAGTCATCCTCCAATGTCCGACGCAAGGAACCATTGTGAAGCGCGGCTGCTGGATGATAAAGCGGGAAATAGAAGCGACCGTTCGGACGGCGAAACAATTTTGCCCGGGTTTTGGTAATTCCACCGATTCCCGGCAAATATGTCTCGGTTGAGTGGCGGCCCATGGTAATAATAATTTTCGGACTTATTATTTCAACTTGCTGGGTTAGATAATCACGGCAAGCGGTTTTCTCCTCCGGTTCGGGATCGCGATTATCCGGCGGCCGGCATTTTAAAGTATTGGCAATGTAGACCTTGTTACGATCAAGTTCAATTGACGCAAGAAGTTGATCCAAAAATTTTCCTGCGGCTCCACAAAATGGAATTCCCTGCTGATCTTCGTTGTAACCCGGTGCTTCGCCGACAAAGAAAATCTCTGAATCCGGATCGCCTTCACCAAAAACCGTTTGCGTTCGGGTTTTGGAGAGTGAACATTTTCCGCAACCGGAAACTTCCTTTTGAAGCTCATCAAGTTTCTTGATTTTTTCTTCTCTATTCATTAAAAAAAATTAAAACGAGGACGAGAATGTTACGCCACGGAAAACTTGAAAGTTGTGAGATCAATTCCAATACCTTATGTTTTAAGTATAGCAAATAAAAATTACTTTGTCAAGCAAAAATTATTTATCAATTCTCGCCAAATAGTTAAAAGCCATAAAATAATTCTGCCATATCTTGTCGGTTGAGTGATATTCGTTATCCAAAAACCAATCAACCAGCATCTCTCGAGTTCGGCAAAGTTCTTTCAAACGGTGATTTTTATTTTTTGGGTCTAATTTTGTCAAGTCCAAAAGTTCTAGCGCCCGTTCAAATGCCAAACGAGAATATTCGGGATTTTTCTCTCGCCAAATTATCGTTCGCTCAACCTCACTGCCGACATTTGCCATCTGTTCGGCAAGCGAATAGGCAAACCACTTCTTTTTGGTTAATGTTTTATGATGGATAAGTTTCATTTTTATAGTGTTACTAACAAAATTACAAAATTACAAAAACATTTATCAGTGTTAAGTCAGTGTAACCCGCCAGTTGGCGGAGGTCAGTGTTAAAAATTTCCTTTTCAACATCAACTACCGCCTTGACTAAACCGCCAAACATTTTTACTGACATCTTTTTTAACTCTGAAATAGAAATTTTATCAACTTGTTTCACACATTTAACTTAACAGAATTCCCAACTTAAATCCAGAAATTCAAAAAAGCTCCAGCAGAAAGCCGAAGCATTAATTATTTTTCATCTTTTCCGGCGAAATACAAAGATGTTTATTGACCCATTTCTTCCAGCCCTTCGATGAATGATTGTCACCAAATTGTTTGTAAACATCACTGGCAGATTTTGCAAGAGGATCAACACTCCTACCAACTTTCAACATTGGTCGGGTGATAAGTGCAATCTGTTTCTCCCAAACCAACTTTTCGTCGTGCTGATATTTCTTTTGCCCAACTTTTGAATCAATCTTGGGATTATTTTTTCCAGAAGGTGTATAAACCAGATGAAGTGTTTCATGACAAGCAACTTCAATGATTTTGTCGCGGAAATCGTCAGTAGAAAGTGTCTCATAAAACTCTTGAATCACTGGACCGGCAAAAACAATTTCTTGTGTGTTGCACTGCCTGTCGAAATGTGTAAATGCAATAACAGCACCGTTCGCTACTGGTGCGACAGCAATCCCGGCTTTACCGCTTTCCAACAATTTGAAGAGTTGTTTAATTGTGCTTCGAATTCCTGGTATTGGATCATTTTTTGCCCGATCTAAAATCGGCTGAATCACTTGTAATCCAAACTCTCTCGCTTCATCGGAAATATCCGTGGAAGGTGAATTTTCAGGATAAGTCAAATTCTCCTGAAAACTGTTATCTGTGACAATTCGATTTATCGCTTCATCTAATCCTTTATCTTTGCTTTGTTTGTCGGGAATGCAACCAGTAAAAAAAACTAAAGACATTGCACCAATCGAAAATAAAAAAAGGAGCTTTTTGGTCATTGCCACTCCTCCTATTCGATTTACCGAGGATAAACTTAATTATACAGATTTTTCACTATTTGTCAAGAAAAAAACCGATTGACGGCACAAGCGGTTTTTCTATCAGCGTTCAATCAGCGTAAAAGATCAGTGTTGTTATCTTTGGTCGAGAGTGACACTCTCCCTTTTTCTCGATCAACATCAACAACTTTGGCTTTGACGATTTGACCAATTTTTAGATATTTTCCGATATCTTCGACTCTTTCTTTGGCGATTTGCGAAATATGAATCATTCCATCTTGACGGGGCGTAATTTGGACGATGGCGCCAACTTGCTTGCCGGTCATTCTGTCACACTTGATATCGACAACTTCGCCTTCGATAATTTCGCCAATTTCAATTTCTCTGGTCATTGAAGTGACAATTGAAATTGCTTTTTCGCCCATCTCGGCGTCAGTTGAAGCAATCATCACTGTGCCGTCGTCATCAATATCAATCGAGGTAACTTCTTTGCCACCGCACTCTTCAATAATCTTGCGAATATTTTTGCCACCCGGGCCGATAATATCGCCAATTTTCTCCGGATTAATTTTGATTGCTTTTATTCGCGGCGCAAATTTTGATAATTCTTTTCGCGGCTGAGGTATAACTTTGGCAATCTCTTCAAGAATTTCGAGGCGGGCAGTTTTTGCCTGTTTGAATGTCTGAACAACAATTACATTCGAGAGCCCGTTAATTTTGGTGTCCATCTGGATTGCTGTTATGCCATCGCAGGTCCCGGCAATTTTAAAATCCATGTCACCGGCAAAATCTTCAAGACCTTGTAAATCGGTAAGAACTTTGAATTTACTCTCATCGGTTTTATCAACGACAAGCCCCATAGCAATTCCGGCAACCGGCTTTTTTATCGGAACGCCAGCATCCATCAAGGCCAAAGTTGCGCCGCAAGTTGCCGCCATTGAGGAGGAGCCGTTGGAGGTTAAGATTTCGGTAACCAAGCGAATAGTATAGGGAAAACTTTCAGTGTCGGGAATCATCGGACGCAATGCTTTTTCTGCCAAATAACCATGACCGATCTCACGACGCGAAGCACCACGAACTGGTGAAACCTCGCCAGTGGAAAATGGCGGGAAGTTATAGTGATGCATAAATTTTTTCGTTGTGTCGGCTTCCATTGTGTCAATAAATTGTTCCATTCCCGGTGACGCCAAAGTAGCAACAGTTAACGCCTGTGTTTGTCCGCGAGTAAAAAGTCCAGAACCGTGAGTTCTTGGGAGTAGCCCTACTTCGATCGCAATCGGCCGAATCTCTTCGATCGCTCTGCCATCAGGGCGCAAATCATCTTTTAGAATTGCTTCGCAAATCTCTTTTTCAACTAACTTTGTAAATGACGCCTTAAGTTCGATTTGTTTGTAGTTACCTTCAAGAGTTGCCAAAACCTCGGCTTCAAACTCTTTTAGTTTTTCCTCCCGCTGGATTTTATCAAGTTCACGAACAGCCGTCTTTAATTTATCACCGACAATTTTTGAAACTTCTCCGTGAATTGTCTCGTCCGCAATCAATTCGACCTCTGACGGTGTCTCTTGATGCTCTTTGGCAATCTTTTTCTGGATTTCTAATTGTGGTGATATCACCTTTTTTGCAAGCTCTATTGCCTCAATAATTTTTTCCTCCGCTACCTCGTTTGCTTCGGCTTCAATCATCATCACTTTGTCGGATGTCGCGGCGATGGTTAAATCTAACTTTGAATTTTCAAGTTCTGAAAGCGTCGGGTTAATTTTGAAGCCATCTTCAAAAAGACCAACTTTGATCGCTCCAATTGGACCAGAAAACGGCGCTTTGGTCTGCATAATCGCTGTCGAAGCGGCAATCATCGAAATAATATCAGGATCGTTTTCGCCGTCATAAGAGAGAACGGTAATAATGACTTGAACATCATTACGGTAATTTTTCGGAAAAAGCGGTCGAAGCGGCCTGTCGATCATTCGACAAGCCAAAACCGCCGCATCAGACGGTCGACCCTCGCGTTTAATAAACCGACTGCCAGAGATTTTGCCGGCAGCGTAAAATCGCTCTTCATAATCGACCAAAAGTGGAAAGAAATCAATTCCCTCGCGCGGCTCATCAGAAATTACGCAAGTCGCAAGCACAACAGTCCCGCCACAAGTCGCTTTAACCGATCCGGGAGCAAGTAAAGCTAACTTCCCTGTTTCTAGGAGTAACTCACGCCCGCCAAAATCAACTTTGTAGCTTTTTTCAGCCAGTTCTAATTTCGTTATCATAAAAAATCCCTTTGGAATTAGACATTAGATAGTAGAAAATTGAAAATAGAATTTGACGATAGAAGTTAGAAATTAGATAATCCATCTTCCAACTTCCATCTTCAAAATCCAGCTTCTACCTTCCACTATCAACCGTCTTTAATAATATTAAATATCAGCGTTAATTCGGCGTCAAAGATTATCCTGGTTACTTTCTCAACTTAAGATCGGCAATCAATCCCGCGTATCGCACTTCGTCGGTTTTTTTAAAGTAATTTAAAAGTCGACGGCGTTTGCCAACCATCTTCAAAAGCCCGACACGAGAATCAAAATCGTGGCGATGCTCTTTTAAATGTTTTGTCAGCTCGGTAATTTTTTTTGTCAGGATGACGACTTGGACTTCGGTTGAACCAGTATCTTCTTTGTGAGTTTGATATTTACTCAAAAGATCACCAGCTTTTTCTGATTTATTGACAGCTTTTTTTGGCTTTTCTGTCGATTTTCCTTCGACTTTTAGCTTTTTACTTTCAGCTTTTAACTGCATCTTTTCTTTTACTTCTACCATAATTATTATTTTATTTACCTTTAGCTTTTCACTCTCAACTTTTCACTTTTCACTACCTGTCTCGATTGTAACAAATAATTTTTAAAAAAACAAGACCATCCGATTGGATGGTCAAAAATAAGTTTTTGAAATAAAACACAGAAGAAAGAACACAATCAGATGATCAGCGTACTCTTGGAAAATGCCTGCGGGGATAAAATAGTCGCCCCAACGCTAATGCTTGCTGTCTCTGTGATTCTTTAATTGCTTTCTCTTTCCATTGCCGAGCCGCCCTCTCTTCGGGCCATCTGTTCAAAGACCTTCGAGAAATAATTATCTCCTTCGGTTTGCGTTTCGCCACTGCGATCACGCTCCTTTTACTTATAGTATCAGAAACAAAAAAAGATGTCTAGAAAAATTCAGATTATTGCACCACTTTTCTGTTTTTCAAAAAAACAAGACCATCCGAGTGGATGATCAAAATGATAATCGCAAGTAAATCGTTTAAAAATAATTCGCAACTATATGGGCAACCGAACCAGTTGGCGAGGCGGTTGTAGTGAAATATATGTTCCTTCGTAGATCGATGCTTCTTTTCTTGCTCTTTGTACTGCATCTTTAATTTTTCTTGCTTCTTTTGTTTCGGGATAACATTCTAAATCTTCTGGGGAAATATAAACAGGTTCCGGTTTTTTTGCCACTATGATCACGCTCCTTTGAATTTATAGTATCAGAAACAAAAAAATTTATCAAAAAAAAAGGTAACCAATTCGGTTACCTAAAATATTAAACTATAATTCCAATACTTCACGAATTTCTTGCTCGAATTTGCCAACGATTTCGGTTCGGACAAATCTGGCAGTCAAAATTGGGCCAGTGCAATTTTCTTGCCAAATCACAACCAATTCCTCACCATCAAATAAAGTGATATTACTCCCGGGTATCGGAGAGTTATGTCCTTTGTGTTTTGAATAACAGCGACCAACAAAACCAGAAATCAAACATCTTTGCCAAATTTTTTCCAGTAATTCTCTTGGCCGAACTAATCCTTCACCAGTTTTGGCCACTTCGATTCACCTCCGTGATGTTCCGAGCCGAGTGAAAAATCCCGATTCGAGATTCTTCGCTCTGCTCAGAATGACGACAATAATTACCTCATCTTGAATTACAAAATTAGTGAGCTCTTGCCAAATTTCGATCCGCCTGAGGCGGACAAGCGCTGTTCCGACAGCGATCGGGACAAAAGCGCCAAGAAATTTGGTGAGAGCGAACAATAATTTCGTGATTCAAAAAAATCAGGAATTTCCGTTCATCTGCTTTTGCCAATCGCGAATTTTTTGGATGATGGAGTCGGTCGAAAGTTCAGAATCCAAGCCGACGACGAAGCCAGCAGCCAACGCGTGGCCACCGCCAGCGAAAAGTTCGGCAATTTTTAAAACATCAACTCCCTTTTTTACCGCCCGAAGTGACCCATGCAACCCATCGCTTTGCTCGGACAAGAGCAGAACAAAATCAACGCCAGTTGCGGTTTTTAGAAGCTCATCAATCACACCATCGGCATCAGTAACTGAAGCGTCAGAAGACAAAAAATCATCTTTTGTAATTTGCGACCAAAGAAAATTGTAATTTATTTCATCGTGAATATTAGAGAGAACTTTACCCCAAAGCCGCAGGGTTGAAAGTGTTCTCGTCTTATAAATTCGTTTGATAATTTCCTCGCGATTAGCATTGGCGGCAACAAGCTGGGCGGCAACTGTTAATGATTTTGGCGTCGTATTTTGATTTTGAAAAGAATTAGTGTCGGTGATTATGCCGGTTAGCAACGCTGTGGCAACATCCTCTGAAAGTAGCGACATATCTTTTGAAAGTGCCTCGAAAAGCGAAACCAAAATTTCACAAGCTGAGGTCGCCGTCATATCAACTAGATTGATTTTTCCAAAGTGATCGTTGCCAGAGTGATGATCAATATTTATTACCGGTACTTCGTAAAACAGATCGGCATTTTCTTCGTAAGGAGCCCCAATCCGATCAAGATCTTGACAATCAAGAGCGATAATTAGATCAAATTTAAACTTTCCATCGGGAAAAGTTACCATTTCGGGTAAAAACTCGCCGGATTTCGGCGTAATAATAAAATTTATTTTATTGTCTTCAACTTTGTAGAGAAATTTTTCGGCTTTTGTCTGGCTGATGTCAAGGGAGATGATGAAGTCGCGGCGACCTTTTAAGCCGGCAAAAATTTTGTTAGTCGGTAAATAAGAAAAAACCTGAGAAATAGCGTCGCCGCAAACCATATTGACATTTTTTTCCAACTTCAAAAGCGCAAGATAAAAAGCAATCAGCGAGCCAACGGCATCGCCATCGGGCGAACGATGAGAAAGAAGCAAGATATTTTGGCTTGCTTTAATCGCCTCTACAATTTGTTGTTTTGGAGACAATTCCATTTGAATATTTAAGGAAGTATAAACTCTCACAGATTAATTAACACTGATCGGCACAGATTTCTAGTGGTTTTATCTGTGATAATCTGTGGCGGTTGATCTGTGGTAGTTTTTACTTCAATTTTTGACTCAACTTTGTATCATACAGAATATATCTTTTTTCCGCAAGTCATTGACAAATTTCTCCGAAAGTGCTATTCTAAAGTTATCCTGTCGCAGGGAGGCACGAGATGCGGAAAATTGTTTTCAGAGTAGTTTTGTTTTTGTTGCTTGGGATAAGTATTCTATGTTCAATTTCCCCAAATTCAAGTGATTCAGTCAAAATCATTTCGATCGTTGTTGCACTTGTTTCGATCTTCGCGATTATTGTCATCAATCCGCTAGAAAAATACCTACTTAAACTAGCTGAAATAGAATCTGTTGCTGCCACTACCAGTGGTGGTGAAAGTGCCATCAAATAATATTTTATCTGCTTCACCCTGAAGCAGTTTTTTTATCCCTTTACAAAAGAAAAATGATTTGCTACAATTTCAGATGTATTAAGAAAATTATTCCACAATTTTGAATTTTAAACTTTAAATTTTAAATTTGAGCGAAGCGAACTATGCCAATTATCAAATCAGCAAAAAAGGCCTTGCGAGTTGGACATCGAAGGGAAAATATCAACGACCTAACTCGAGAAAAAGTCAAATCCGCCGTCAAGGCGGCTCGTTTAGCGATTTCAGCCAACGAAAAAAGTGCCGATGAAAAAATAAAACTTGCATATCGCGAACTAGATATCGCCGCCAAAAAAAATGTCATTCACAAAAATAAGGCGTCACGACTAAAATCACGCCTTGCAAAAAGAATGGCGAAAGTTGAAAAAGCACCGTCCGAGAAGAAAAAGGTAAAAGATTCGGCTGAAATAAAAACTCCCGCCAAAAAAACTACAACAAAAAAGACCTCGAAAAAACCATCTGCCAAATAAATCAGATGGTTTTTTATTTGTGTCCGGTCATTCCCGCGAAAGCGGGAATCCACTTATGGTTGAATTTTACTATAAGCGGATCCCCGACTAAATCGGAGATGACGAACTATACATATCCGATGATTTAAAACAAATAGGTTGGCGTCACAATGCTCTGAAATCTTGGCAAGAGAATCCAAACGGTTTTACCGAGAATAAACCTCTGTTCAACTGGGCCAAAATACCTGGAGTCGTTTGAATTCGGTCGATTATCACCCATCAAAAAATAATCACGCTCACCAAGTTGCCACTCGCCATCCTTATCACTCCAGACATACTCGGCAAGATAATTTTCCTTCAAAACTTTTCCGTCTACATAAACCAAACCGCTATAAACCTTAACTTTTTCACCTGGCAAACCAATCACTCTTTTAACATATCGGCGTTTTTCCGGATCACCCGGGTATTTCACAACAACGATGTCTCCGCGCTTCGGGTTATCAATTATATAAATATATTTATTCAGAACGCCAATTTCACCTGTTTTAAGCATTGGATCCATACTTGCGCCATCAACGATAAAAATCGATATTAAAAAATAATTGCATAAAACTAAAAGTAGTATAAAAACAACCAGCCATCTGGCGAAATCAAAAACAAAACCACCACCGTAGATTATTTTTCCAACAATCTTTTCATGATTAAACATAGCAAAGCTTAAAATGCAAAATTCAAAGTTCAAAATTATGGAATTACTATAATAGTCCGTCCCGACTTGTCGGGACACAATAATTTTGATTTTTAAATTTTAAATTTTAAATTTCCTATTTATATCCCGGTTCTCTGATCGTTGCTAAATTTTGGCCGACATAACCGATTATTGGGAAAAGCGCTAAACAAAAATCATCAAGCCCAATTCCCTCTTTGTCGGTCAGAAACCACTCCGGAATAGCAAATTTCTGAAACGAAAAACGCCTCACCCACAACGCTTCACAATTAAAAACAATTGCATAAGGAAGATATTCCACAAATTTATCGTAGTTCTGTTGGTCCAGTGGCAAAGGTCGATGGTCGGAAAGATAAGCTCGAAATGCCAGCCAGTTACCAAGTGCTTGGCGACCAAGTGGAGTTCTAATCGGAATTTTTGAACCAACAATAATAATGACAGCCGATGAAACCATCATTCCAACCCAAAGAAAAGAAGCATAATGCAAAGTTGGAAAATATTTCAAACTTAGAAAGAAACACAAGAGAGCAAAGAAAAAGAAAATCGTCCCAAAAAATTGATATTTGCGACGCATCGATTTGGGGTTAACTTTAAAATATCCAAATCGCGTCGCAATTGAATATGTCTCTCCTGTAAAGAGCGACATCTTTTTGCTGTAAAGATGGTCATAAAATCTCTCCTTTATCATCTCTTCTCTTGAAACAATCTCATTCCTAAATATCTTTGAGAGTAAAATTTTCTCAAAAGGTAAAATTTGTTGAGTAAAGTCCCTTTTGCCAAAAGCAAATCCTCGATCTTTATCAATTATAAAAATCAATTTTCGAAGAGATAAATCAACCAAAGTTGCCGCAATCTCTCTTGCCCCAATATCTTGATGGGTAAGAACTCCAACGACAGCCGGTGGCAGAGCCGATGGCGGAGAAACGAATTGGCGCTCAACACTAGGAATTGTTTGGGCCTTTCTTTGAAGCAAGATAAGAATAATTAAATAGACAAAGACAACCAACGGCAAAAATACCGCCAATGAAAGCCAAATTGTGCCGGAGAAAGTCGAAAAATAATAAACTAGTTGATCAATAAAGGAGAAATTAATTTCGCCTTTTGGCAATTTTGCCACTATGGTAATCGTTGCGACGGCGCTGACGCCACTGGCTTCATAGAGCAAGACATTGTCGCCATAAACCGATGAAGTTGATGAATCAACACCGTGGATTGCCAGAATTTCTGATTTTGTTTTGCCCGCAACTGCCGATGGCAAAGAAAGCTGAATTTGCAAATTATCAAGATATGTTCCATTTTGGTCATAAACAACAAGACGCAATTCGTCAAATTCCTTTTGAGGTTTAACGCTACCAGCAATTTTTTTGCCATTACTGAAAATTTTGCCATCTTTTGTAACCTCAAGATTTACCACAGAGGTAAAAAGATAATTTGATTCGGCGTCTGTTGCTTCGTCGGCAAGAAACTGATTGTATTCCACGATCTTCCAAGCAGAGAAAAAAGCAACAAAAAGACAGCTGAAAAATATCAGCTTTCGCCAATTAAGCCCGATGATTGGTGGTTTTTGATACTTTTTCTCCAAAACCCCTCCCAAAAATAATTCAAAATGCAAAAATCAAAAATCAAAATTATGGAATAACTATTATAGCTCATCCGCCAAAGGCGGATACCAAAATTTTGAACTTTAAATTTTAAATTTTAAATTATCTATATTATACTACAAAGTCAGATCGGCTAAAAGTTTTTCGAGAGCCAGTCGCGGCTCAACTGCTCCGGTTTTGATGTCAAGATCAGATCGCAAAAGGCGCTGATAAATTCTTTTCAATAATGGCAACTCGTAATTTGAGACCAAATTAACGGTTTTTCCGGCGACAAATGGATGAATTCCGGCTTCGCTGGCGATATTTTGTTTGCTAACCCCGCGAGAAATCAGATCGGCAACGATTAACATATTGCGGAATTGATAGACAATCATCGTCAAAATATAATTTTCATTTTTTCCGCTCTCAAAAAGGGAAAACAGATGGGCAAAAGCCGACTTTGAATTTCTCGCTCCCAGAGCGTCGATAAAATCAAAAATGTTCGGATCGTTCTCACCGGCGACCATCATTTCGATATCCGTCTCGTCTATAAACTCCTTCCCTTGCGCTTTGCGGAAAAGATCAAGCTTCGAAAGCTCATTTTGTAAGCGAAATGACTCACCACCAACCAACAAAATCAATTTTTTTACTGCTGGAAATTTGATTGGAATATTTTCTTTTTGACAAAAATCCATAAGCCACTTTTCCAGTTCATAACCCTTGCGAACTGGAAACGCTTTCACTTCACCAATTTTCTGGATTTTTTTGTAGATAATCAAATTTTTTTTAACTTCGCCATCTTCAGCAAAAATAATCTCGGCGCAATCGGGAAATTTTTGCAAATTTTCCGCCAAATACTCTTTTAGTTTATCACTGCCAACTCGAATTAAGTTTTTGACGATAATCAATCGACGATCAGCAAGAAACGGAATAGCCGCCGCATTTCGTAGAAGCTGATCATAAGTTAAATTTTCGCCATCAAACTTCGAGATATTAATATCGCCAAAATTAGAGTTATAAAACTCCCGCTCAATATTTTTTAGTTCTTCCTGAAGCGAAAACTGATCTTCACCGTAAAATAATCTAATCATACTTTGATTAAAGCACAACGACATTTTTTTGCAAGAAAAAAACTTCCGGAGAGGAAGCTTTAGGAAATTAATAAAGATGTATTATCACATGACCTGAAAACCACATTCTTCAACTACTTTTTCTTGTGCGGAGGTCACCAACACTCTCACAACAACAGCACCGCATTCATTTAGAATAGTTCTTGAGGGTTCATTCAAAATGTGTTTGGCTCGCTTAGTCAAAGTATCCAATGAATCTGAATTGCCAACAATTATGTGGGGAAAATGTTGAGCGTGTGTTTCGGACATCCTGAATCCCCCTTTCGATTTGTATTTATAGCATACGCTTTTTTAAAAAAAATGTCAAGAAAAATCCTGACACGTTATTGTCGTCCCGCTAAATATGATTGTCATTCCCGCGAAGGCGGAAATCCACTAATAGTTAAATTTTACTTTTTGTGGATCCCCGTTTTCACGGGGATGACCCGAAGCGAGTAAATCCCATATTTGTGTTTATTTGTGTCAAAGATTTGTGTTATTCTTTGCTTCGTTCCAATTTCTGCCAATGCCAACTTCTACTTCCACTGGCACGCAAAGTTTGACCGTGCTTTCCATAATCTCTTTCATCAACTTGGCGACATTTTTTGCTTCTTTTTTCGGCGTCTCGACCAAAAGTTCATCATGAACAGTAAGCAAAAGCACAGCTTTATTGTTAAATGGTTGTATTGCTAAATTGTTCTGATATTTAGATTTTGGATTTTGGATTTTGGATTTTTGATTTAATTTGCGATGAAGTTCAATCATTGAAAGTTTTAAAATCTCTGCCGCTGTTCCTTGCACTGGCGTATTTATCGCCATTCGTTCCTCTGATTCGGCAAGAGAGCGAATATTCGAGTTTATATTTTTAAGCTCTCTTTTAAAGCCAAAAAGTGTTTCAATGTAGCCATTTTTTCTGGCAAAAGCAACTTGATCGTCGCAGTATCTTTTTACGCCAATATGAGTTTCGAAGTAACGACGAATATATTCGGCTGCCGTATCCTGTCCAATTCCCAGCGCTTGCGAAAGTCCGAATGGCGAAATACCGTAAAGGACACCAAAATTAACCGTCTTTGCTAATCGACGTTGGTCGTGATTTACCTTTTCAACTGGCACTCTAAAAAGTTCGGAGGCAGTTCGAGCGTGAATATCAACTCCCTCTGAAAACGCCTCGAGCATCTTTTCATCCCCAGAAAGGCAAGCAACAACTCGAAGTTCGATTTGTGAATAATCGGCAGAGACCAAAACATTTCCTTTTTCGGCAATGAATGCGGCACGAATTTGTGGACCAAAGTCACCTTTAATTGGAATATTTTGCAAATTTGGGTCAGACGATGTAAGTCGCGAAGTTCGCGTGTCTTGACCGAAATGGCTATGAAGCCGAGAATTTTCATCAACCATTTTTGGAAGTGGCGCGAGATAAGTCGAAATTAATTTTGAAAGTTCGCGATACTCCAAAATCTTACCAATTATCGGCGACTTGTCTTTCAATTTTGATAATTCCGAAGCCGAAGTTGAAATTCCGCTTTTAATTTTACGAATGTCACCAGTTGGTAGTTTTAATTTCTTGAATAAGATGTCGGACAATTGCAAAGGGGATGATAAGTTAAATTCCTCGCCGGCTTGCTTAAAAATTTCTTTTTGTAGCTTTTCACTTTTAACTTTTAGCTTTTTACTTAACTTGCGAAGCAAGTTGACATCAACTTTTACCCCCACCTCCTCCATCGCCCGCAAAACCGGCATAACTCCACGATCAATCTCATCCCACTTTTTGTGGGGAATAACACATCCCAACTTTTCGGCTTTTTTTAAAATTTCTTTCATCAGTCGACTCCCCAAAACTTTTTAATTACTACATCATCGACACCGTAAAATTTCAAATCAATCATATCTTTAAAATCGCTAATGATAAAGCCAATTCCAAAAGCAATCAAATACTGCCCCCATTTTTGGCGATGGAAAATTATGCCAATGATTAAAGCAATTGCGCCATAAATCCAGTGATGCGGCGTTTTCAAATGTCCACCAAGAATATGGCTAATTCTGCCGATGGAATAACTTGCGAATATGATTGCGATTAAAACAAGTAAATTTTTTATCATAATAATTTCAATTGCTGGTCCTTCGTGCTCTGCTCGTCCCGCGAAGCCTGACGAAGCTCGCCAGAGCGAAGTCGAGCGGAGTGGGATTTTTCATCAGTTGAATCAAATCTTCTCAAGAGTGATGCAAATCCCAGTTCCTCGAACAATGCTCGTAACTTTTCCTTATCATAATCCCCAAAACGACATTTTTCAAGATCAAAATCAATCGGAACATCGGTGTGAATCGTCGCCAAATGCTGACTTAAAAATGCTTGCTCTTTATGTTTTTTTAATAATTCCAAAATCCGTGGTTTGATTGTTTTGAATTTTGAATTTTCGTCATTCGAATTTGTTTCGGATTTCGGATTTCGGATTTCGGATTTATCAATTGCTTCATAAAGCTTCTCCAAAGTGTCAAACTTTTGCAACAACTCTGTCGCAGTTTTTTGGCCAATTCCCGGCACTCCCGGAATATTGTCTGAAGGGTCGCCGGCAAGGGCTTTTAAATCAATAAAATCCGACGGCTGGAGATTATATTCTTTTTGAATTATTTCTGCGTCGACTATTTGAGTTTGCGTCAAACCCTTTTTCAAATTATAAACTTTAACATTGTCATCAACTAATTGAAAAATATCCTTATCACCGGAAACAATGTAAGTTGTAAGTGGTAAGCTGTAAGCTGTAAGCTTTTCGGATTTGGAATTTGTTTGTTTCTTGTTTCTTGTTTCTTGTATCTTACGCACAATCGTCCCGATTGTGTCATCTGCTTCAAAGCCAGATTTTTCATAAATCGGAATTCCCATTGTCTCGACAAGTTTCTTGACGCGGGGAATTTGGTCGTAAAGTTCTTGATCAGCTTTTACCCGAGTTGCTTTATACTCTTTAAAAACTTCGTGGCGAAAAGTTGGACCAGCCAAATCAAACGAAGCGCAGATATAATCCGGCTTCAAATCTTCTAAGACCTTTATCAAAGTAACGGCAAAACCATAGACAGCATTCGTAAGTTCACCCGACCGAGTTGCAAGTCCCTTTGGCATCGAGTGATATGCCCGATGAATTATCGCATTGCCATCAATAAGAACAAGTTTTTCCATACTTTGATATTAGCACTTTGTGGAATGATTATAAAGAATAATTGCAACAAAAAAACGACAGACAAATCGCCAAAATTGATATCTTTACCAATTCTGCGGGCGGCTT
>CAZVFH010000002.1:54029-56625 GCA_964626415.1 uncultured Candidatus Saccharibacteria bacterium | reverse complement strand
TTGACGGCGCGAAATCAAAGGCAGAAAAGATTATCTCTGATGCAAGATCAGAGAGCAAAGAGATTCTAGTTACTGCCAAAGATGAAGCGCTAAAAGCCAAAGAAGAGATTAAAAAAGAGTTTGCGCCAAGGGAAAAAGAGCTCACTGAACTTGAGCGGTCTTTACGCGGACGAGAGATTGGACTTGATAAAAAGTATGATCAGTTAGAATTGGAGCGAAAAAATCTGTTAAAAAAGCGAGAAGAAGCCGAGGATTTAAAGCAAACTTTGCGTGATTTGCGAACAAAACAAGAAGAATCACTTGAGAGAATCGCTAAAATGGACAAAGAACAGGCGAAAGAAGTTCTTTTGAATTTGGCGGAAAAAGAGGGAAAGGAAGAATTAGTAAAAAAAATAAAAGAGGTAAATACTTTCGTCAAAGAAGAAGCAGACACAAAAGCCAGACAAATTATTGCTTCGGCGATACAACGACTGGCTCCGGAATTCACCGCGGAAACTACAATTTCTTCTGTTGATATTCCTTCGGACGAAATGAAAGGCCGAATCATCGGTCGTGAAGGACGAAATATTCAGGCCTTCGAAAAAGTTACCGGTGTTGATCTTGTGATTGATGACACGCCGGAAGTTGTAGTTCTTTCTTCTTTTGATCCTTTGAGACGGGCGCTAGCAAAGGTATCTTTGGAAAAATTAGTCACTGACGGTCGAATAAATCCGACACGTATTGAAGAAGTTTATGAAAAAGCAAAAAAAGAGGTGGCCGAAGATATTAAACGTTCTGGCGATGAAGCGGCTTACGAAGTTGGTGTCGCTGGACTTGTTCCAGAAATAATTAAAGTTCTTGGGCGCTTAAAATATCGAACTTCTTACGGTCAAAATCAGCTTATGCATTCGGTTGAAGTTGCAATGCTTTCAGGTCTTTTGGCTGAAGAGTTGGGTGCCGACGTTCGAGTTGCAAAAACGGCTGGACTTTTACATGATCTTGGAAAAGCCGTTGATCAAGACGTGCCTGGAAATCACGCCGTGATTTCTGCTGATATCGCCAGAAAATATAAAATTGACGCAAATATTGTTCATGCAATTGAAGCGCATCATGAGGATATTGAAATTAAATCGGTTGAAGCGGCAATTGTTCAGGCGGCTGATGCGATCTCATCTGCTCGTCCGGGTGCTCGTCGCGAATCACTGGAAACATACATAAAACGTCTACGAGATCTGGAGACAATTTCAAATACATTTCCCGGTGTTGAAAAGTCATTTGCAATTCAGGCCGGTCGCGAGGTTCGAGTGATTGTTATTCCGGCGGAAATTGATGATCTTGGGGCAGAAAAGATGTCAAAAGAAATTGCGAAAAAAATCGAAGCCGAAATGCAATATCCTGGACAGATTAAAGTTAATGTTATTCGGGAGATAAGGGCGATGGAATTTGCGAAGTAAAAGAAAAAATTGAGATTCTTACACTGATTTACTTCGCAGATTAACGCAGATAAGCGGAAAATCAGCGTTTATCAGCGTAAAAGATCAGCGTTTGAATTTCAACTTAATAAATTTTTATGGAACGCAGTGTAATAAAAATTTTATTCATCGGCGATATTGTCGGCCGGCCGGGAAGGGCGGCGGTCAAGGAATTTTTGCCGGGAATTATCTCCGAAGAGGGGATTGATTTTACAATTGCAAATGGTGAAAATTTAGCTGCTGGAAGCGGCATGACATTCGAAACTTATAATGAAATTCGCCAGGCCGGAGTTGATTTATTCACTTCAGGGAATCATATTTGGAAAAATAAAGACATTATCGAGTATCTTGATGACAAGAATGTAATGATATTACGCCCGGAAAATTATCCCGAGGATGTTCCCGGTCATGGCAGGGAAATTTTGGAAAAATTAGGCAAAAAGATTTTAGTTTGCAATTTGCAGGGCAGAGTTTTTATGAAGGAAGATCTTACTGACCCTTTTGCAATGGCTAAAGAAATTGCCGAAAAAAATAAAGATATTCCGATTTTGATTGATTTTCATGCCGAGGCAACATCGGAAAAAGTTGCCTTTGGCCGCTATCTCGACGGTTCTGTTTCCATAATAATCGGCACGCATACCCACATACAGACCACCGACGAAGTGATATTGCCAAAAGGAACCGGATACATTACTGATATCGGAATGACTGGTCCTGTTGACTCAATTTTAGGAGTCGAGAAAGATATCATCATCAAAAAGTTCTTGACACAAATGCCAGGATCGCATAAAGTAGCAAGTGGAGAGACAATTTTCAACGCAATTGTAATTGATATAGACCCAGAAAAGAAAATTTGTCTTGGTCTTAAAAAAATTTCTAAATTGTATAGTCCAACAGAATAAAATTTGGAGGTGGTGAAAGGAGATTATGAACAAAAGCGAACTGATCGAGAGAGTGGCGAAAAAAACCGGACTCTCAAGGCGGGAAGCGGCGGTTGGAATTGACGTCGCAATTGAGCTGATTTCTCGCGAATTGAAAAAGGGCGGGAAGGTAACGCTTACCGGTTTTGGGACTTTTGACATCGGAAAGAGAAAGGCAAGAGCCGGAGTTAATCCGCGAACGGGGCAAAAAATAAAAATTGCCGC
>CAZVFH010000002.1:0-53929 GCA_964626415.1 uncultured Candidatus Saccharibacteria bacterium | reverse complement strand
AAACAAAAAACAAAAACATATTTTGAAAAATTCGGCTCATCGACTATGCTCAGAGCCGAATTTTTCAAACGAAAGAAGAAATATGATTTTTTAAATTGAAAATTTCTGTCGGCTCGCCATGAGTGATCCGCAGTTGGCGGAGAGTCGAATGGTACCCTTGGCAGGAATCGAACCTGCGACGCCCGCCTTAGGACGGCGGCGCTCTGTCCACTGAGCTACAAGGGCTTGGTCGGGGATGGCGGATTTGCCCGTCTCGCCAAAGGCGTAGCCGAGGCGGAAACCGTCGACCTTCCCGATGTCCATCGGGACGTGCAATAATTGGTCGGAGTGCCGGGACTCGAACCCGGAATCTCACGAACCCGAATCGTGTGCCTTACCAATTAGGCCACACTCCGACAAAATTTTGACAAATCCCCGAACTTGCTTTATTATAGCGTAAATTTGTGCTAATATCTAGATAGAATAAAAAAGTGCGAGGTGAGTATTGATTTATCAGCGTTAATTCTGCGTAAAACCTGCCTGCGATTCGACTGAGCTCATCGAAGTCCGGCAGGCAGGAATCAGCGCAGTTAAAAAGGAGAAAGTATGAATGAAAAAATGAAATTTGACATTTCAACCTGGACGATCGTTCGCTTCTTTTTGGTCGCAATCGCTTTTTATGTTTTATTTCTGGTCAAGGATGTTGTTGCAATGTTTTTTATTGTTTTAATTTTGGCGGCAACATTTTCGCCGGTTGTTAAAAGCTGGCAAAAATATCTTGGTAGAGTACTTTCTATTATTGCTTTATTTATGATTTTATTTTTAGCCATTGTGGCGATATTCTATATCATTATTCCTCCACTGGTCAATCAAACCGCCGAGCTTGCTAATAGTATCCCCATTTATTTAAACACCTTAAACTTTGATTCTTTGCGTCAATACCAAAATGAAATTAAAAGCTCATTGGAGAGTATTGCTTCAAATCTTGGCTCGCTGACGGCAAATATCTATTCTGTAACATCCGGAATTATTTCAGCAATTTTCGCCGTGATTATGATTTTGGTCTTAACTTTTTATATTTTAATTGACGAAGAGAGCGTTAAAAAGTATATTTCATCGATTTTTTCTCCGGAGCACAAGGATGATGCTATTGTCGTAATAAACAAAATTGCTGCCAAAGTTGGCTCATGGTTTCGCGGACAAATACTTCTTGCGCTTTCGATATTTGTTGTTGATTATATCGGGCTTTCAATTATCGGAGTGCCGTATGCCTTAATTTTAGCGATAATTGCCGGACTTCTGGAATTTATTCCAACAATCGGACCTTTTATCGCAGGAGTGATTTCTGCTCTCATCGCTCTGACAATTTCCCCATGGAAAGCGCTCTTTGTCGTAATCTTATTTTTGGCGGTTCAAATGTTGGAAAATACTTTTTTGGTGCCAAAAATTATGCAAAAAGCCGTCGGAATTTCACCGGTTGTCATTATTCTCTCGCTTTTAATTGGCGCTAAAATATTTGGGATAGTTGGCGCTGTTCTCTCAATTCCGTTAGCGGCATCTCTCTCGGTCGTTGTTGTCGAATGGCCAACGATCAGCAAGATTTTTTCAAAAAATGGCTAAAAAAATTAAAAAACCGACTCGACTTGAAAACCGAAAGGCCAGATTCAACTATACTTTTTTGGATAATTTTGAAGCCGGAATTGTTCTAACTGGCGATGAAATTAAAGCGGTTCGGGCCGGTAAAGTTAACCTCACATCATCGCATGTCAAAATTATTGGCGGCGAAGTTTTTTGGCTTGGCGGAGTAATTAGTATTCTAGGTGGCGATCAACAACGATCACGAAAATTGCTTTTACATAAAAATGAAATTGAAAAACTTTTTGCT
Organism: uncultured Candidatus Saccharibacteria bacterium; assembly: GCA_964626415.1. Lineage (GTDB taxonomy): Bacteria > Patescibacteriota > UBA1384 > XYA2-FULL-43-10 > CAINNR01 > CAZVFH01. The sequence goes on along the minus strand of CAZVFH010000002.1, from coordinate 52,065 downwards.
AAATCGGAGGAAAAGGGACTGACAATAATTCCGACCAAAATTTATTTCAAAAAAAATCGAGCCAAACTCCAAATTGCCCTCTCCCGCGGCAAAAAAAAATATGACAAACGGGAGCTAATAAAAGAACGCGATCTCGATCGTGAATCAGCGAGAAGAATAAAGTAATGGGGATTTTAGGAGGACGATGACCGAAGAAATTATCAACAAAATTGCGATCTTTCAAAAAAAGGAAATCCGTCGTGTTATTTATAAAAACGAGTGGTGCGTGGGTCAAGGTTTTTTTTTATTAGAATTAATTGACTGAAATAGAAAAATCTTAAGAATCTGTTGATTTGCAAGCGTCATTATGTTACGATTTTAGATGTATGACAAATAAAGATGTTGTCGAGGTCGAAGGTATTGTTGAAGAAGCTTTACCAAACTCGACTTTTATGGTCAAATTAGCGGGAGGACAGACAATTCTGGCCTATCTTTCAGGCAGGGAGTGTTCCCCTCTTTTCTTTTCCCGCCTTTCCTCCCTCGCAATACAAGAAAAAAAGTCCGCCTTGGCTAAAAGCTTCGGCGGGTAAGCCCGCAAGGTTTTGTTGTAGTCCGATTGAATCGGAGCAGTTGCCCTGCGGGGCGAGATAGGATTAGATTCAACGCTCATCTATGATGAGGTATATGTCTCGTTCACCTGGAGGCAGCAGTTCTACCTCAGATCGACTATCCATGGCTTCCATACGGCGTATACTGTACCGCGAATTCCCCTTTAGCTCCCAAATAATTAACCAGGTCTTCCCCCCATCGAATGTCCGAGAAACAGATTTGGGGGTAATCCGCCACTCATCAGGGTTATAGTTGTCAGCCGTGCAACAATAATGCCAAAAGGATTGTTGAACACGTTGACCACCTTGAGTAGTAATGTTAATGCCTTGCGCGGATAAAGACCTGAGCTTAGATGTAGATTGAGATTCGGATTTGGGCGTGGCTTTAGAAGAATAAGTCCCCTTCTCCCAAAAAGGTTTCTCGCCAGCGCCAATTCTTATTATATTACTTCTAGCAATAGGAGATGTTTCGCTTCCGGTAAAGTGACCGTCCGATGGTCGGCTCTTAATCGTTTTTGGATCCACAGCACCTATTTCAAAGATGAAGACCTCTCCTTTGTAGTCAAAGGCAATCCAGTTTCCATCCGGAGACCAAGATGGATTTCTACCAAGAACACTCAATAGATATCGCTTACCTCGACGACCCAGATCAATTATCTGAACAACCTGGTAACCGCGCTTGGCATACACTCCGATAGCGAGTTTACTTCCGTCTGGCGACCAAGCCTGGGGTGTCATGGTGCCCATGCTTTTAAAATAGGCACCAGAGATCTTTTTTTCAGTTTTGGTTGCCAAATCCTTCAAAACAACTTGGCCTACACTGTCCGATGAAGTACCCCAATGGTACGAAACGGTCTCGCCCTCAAAATAGGCTAGTTTTTCTCCATTTGATGAGGGTACTGGACTACTCCGATAGTGATAGGCACGACTCATGCTGTTGCCCGATGTTTTTCCTGTTGGCATCCATTTCATGTCATACTTGTCGTTATATTGATTAACCGAGATGTTGGTAGCGACTGCTCGACCAGTACCATCAGGGTTGATTCTTGTGACTCTTTTCTTTTTGTCCTTGCCTTCAGCTAAAAACACTAATCTCGCTTGAGGCAAAACGGGTTTGTTTTCCGTTACGATGAGTTGCCTTTCAGAGCCGGTAAAGAAATCTTTATCTTGCTGCAATTCTCTTTTTCCTCGTTCCGCTTGATTTTGCCTGGTTTCAAATCTCGGGACGATACGTTGAATTCCCGACTCAACTTGCTCGATACCTTTGTCCAGGATAAAAAGCGCAAAACATACAAAGATGAGGAAGATAAACGGGAACGCGAGCCAGCCCAATACTTCTCCCCAGCCTGAATCAATGCTGGCACCTCCACCACCACCTCCGCCGGTGCTACCCCGTCCCAGGATAGAATCCTCCCAATTCTTATATTCAAGATTTTCCCGGGCGAGATCTCTGGCTTGCTTTTTTGTATCTCCGACTCCTTCTCCAACTTTACCGGTCTTCGTATCCTCAATCTCAAAAGAGTAATAAGCAATCTCGGGTGGAAGTATTGAATCAGGAAAAGTTGTCGTTTCTCTCTCTTTATATCTTCCCATCTCCACTCACCTCCTAATTGTAGGGTGCAAACATTAAGAGGTTTACTCTCCCAATGTTCTATCTTAGAATTAGCAATTTATGTAGGAAAAGTCAATTTTATTTTGCAGAAAAGAAAATTTTTTATTAAAGAGTAAATAATTATGGTACATATTTTTCTAGATGAAAGTGGACAATTCTCGAAACACAATAATGAGCAATATTTTATTGTTGGATCTTTTGCGACCGGAGATTACAGGAGAACAAATAAAAAATTTAAATCGTGGCACAAAAACAAATTCCCTAAAAAGTTTAGAAATCAGTCAGAAATAAAATTTTCGGAAGTAAAAATTTCTGATGAACTTAGATTGAAAACATTAGATATGATTTCAAATCTTGATGTAAGAATAAACTATACTTTTCTCAAAAGAGAAAATATTCCGGAAGATTATCATAAAGATGGAAAGTTAAATACTGGAATACTTTATACTCATGTCGTTGGTAAGACACTTGAACTATATACTCCAACATCTGACTTGGAATTCAGAGTTTTTTGCGACCAGCGACACTTAAAGGGTATTAAAAGATCAGAGTTCAAAGAATTGCTTATCGCTCGACTTCTGCCACTTTTGCCAAAGGGAGCAATTATTCAAATTGAAATGATTGATTCTACAACTGATGCAAACATTCAAATAGCAGATTGGATTTCTGGGGCACTCGCAAGATATCATGAAAAAAAAGATTTGTCTGGTGAATGTTTTGACATTTTAAGAAATAATGTCATCAGCGGTGATGAGTTATTTAAGGAACATTGGGAGACAAAGCTCAGAAACAAAAAACCCAATCGTAAAGATTGAGTGTTTTGTTGAAGCAGCGTCTTACAAAATGGTTATCTGTGGCTTAAGTCCCGGATGCTCCGGGGGAACACCTCAGCATTTCACAAGCTATTATTGCATGCTTCAATTAAATCTTATCAAACCTTATCTTATCTTGTCAATACCCCGATAATTTCACTTTCATACTTGCAAGCATGCCTCGCCAGTAGGCAGGTATAGAAGTGACAGGTGAATCGGCAGTAAATTGGTATATTTTTTACTCGCAAAGCACTATGATAAAGTCAATAAAATTGTAAATCCCCGAGGAATAAAGTGGCAAAAATATTTCTTGATGAAAGTGGAGATTTGGGATTCAAACCGCTATCCAGTGATTGGTTCCTTTTTACTTTAGTTTTAACAAATGATCATCGAAAAATTGAAAAGTGCATTAAATCAGTCCATAAGAGTTTGAGTAAAAAATACAAAAATGTAAGGGAACTTCATGCCTATCATTCTTAATCAAGTACAAAAAAACTATTGCTACAAAAATTATCAGAAATTAGCGATCTTAAAATACTTTGTGTAATTCTTAATAAGAAAAAAGTATATGTTGATTTACAAAATCAAAAAAATTATCTTTACAATTACACCGCCAATATCTTATTAGATCGTCTTCATCGAATAAAAATAATAGAGACAAGTGAAATTGTAGAGTTATTTATCGATCAAAAAGACACAAGTAAATTTATCAAAAATAATTTTGAAAAATACCTCAAAGATAATCTCACAAAACGAACAGTCAGCAAAATCAAGATAAAAATCTGTCCATCTCATACCGAAAAATGTTTACAGGCAACAGATTTCATATCGTGGGCGATTTTCCGCAAATATGAGAAGAATAATTATGAGTATTATGAAATTATCAAAAACAGAATTATTGAAGAGAATCTTCTATTTCCTTAAAAAAAACCTCCTGCTTTGACGAGACGCCTTACGGTATCCCAACACAGAAGGATTTACTTTTTTATGTGGGCGCAATTTCTTGCGACCAATTTAATCTTATCAAATCTTATCTTACTTTGTCAATACCCCGATAATTTCACTTCCATACTTGCAATCCTGCCTCGCCAGTATAGGCGGGTATAGAAATGAAAAGTGAATCGGGTTATAATTGAAAAATCGAGACAAAAAGAGTAGATTTTAATCAAATCCCGATATTTGAAGTCAAAGACAAAAAGTAAATAAATTTTCACAACAAAAAAAATTACGACAGTTATAATCCCCCCAAGTCCCATCTCACCCACGAAACAGCGAGAAGGATAAAAATCTAAATTCCACTTCTCTACTGCGCAGTATAGAAGTGGTAAGTGAATCAGCAGTGAATCGGTGTATTTTCCACTCACAAAGTGCTATGATGAAGTCAATGAAATTGTAAATTAGTAGGGAATAAAAATGCAGATATTTAAAACCAAAAAATATGGATAAAAAACAAGCTAAATTAAAAATTCAATCTCTAATCGAGCGCTATAATTCCCTGACCACACACGAGAAAAAGATGAATGAAGAAATGACCAAGACGAAATTCATCCGTCCACTTTTTGAAGCGCTTGGCTGGGATTTTGAAGAAGATGTTTTACTCGAGGATGCCGTTTCGCACAGAAGAGTTGATTATAATTTTCAAATTAACGGGCGGACAAAATTCTTTTTAGAAGCCAAACCACTTAGTGCAGATATTGACAGTATAAATTATGCTAAACAAGCTACCAACTATGCTTGGCTAAAGAATGTGAATTGGGCAATCCTGACAAATTTTGAAGGAATTAGAATTTTTTATCCAGCGGAAGCCGGCGAAGCTAAATCTTGCTTTCGGCTTAACTTTAAAAATTATATAGATGACTTTGAAAACCTTTGGATTCTTTCAAAAGAATCTTTTCAAAATGACTTAATTGATAAAGAAGCTGTAAAATGGGGCGCAGAACCAGAGCATGTTAAAGTTAGCGAGCAACTTGCCGAAGATATGAATACTTGGCGAAATAATTTATCCAAGAATCTTAAAATTTGGAATAAAGAACGGTCAGATGATGAAATTGATGAGGGTGTCCAAAAAATCCTTGACCGATTAATTTTTATTCGATCTTGCGAGGATCGAGGTCTAGAAAATGACAGTTTAAGAAGCCAATATAGAATTTGGCAAGATAATGGTCGCAAAGGAAATTTTTTAGCATACCTCAAGCCCCTTTTTGAAGAATATCAGCATAATTACAACTCTGGTCTGTTTGACTATCATCCTTGTATGGACTGGGAAGTAGACAGTGATAATTTTGACGAAATCATGAAGGGACTTTATCGATCGAAAAACGGACAAGAATATGATTTTTCTGCAATTCCTTCTGATGTTTTAGGTAGCGTCTACGAGCAATATCTAGGTTATATATTGCAAAAATCTGATGACCTAGATAGTGCAAAGAAAAAACGGAAGTCGCAAGGTATTTATTACACACCATCTTTTATTGTTGATTACATTGTCCAAAATACATTGGGACGAGCTTTGAAAGAAAAAACGGCGGAAGAAATAAACGACTTGAGAGTTCTCGATCCAGCATGTGGTTCTGGTTCTTTCCTGATTAAAGTATTTGATTATTTGGCAGAATATCATACCCAAAAGAAGAATATCCCTAAATATAATCTAAAAACAAAATTAGGAATTTTCGAGCGGGGTGTTAAAGATCGAAAAGGTTTACAAGAATTATCGGTGGCTAGAAAATTCAGTATTTTGAGAAATAATATCTTTGGGGTTGATTTGGACCAACAAGCTGTTGAGATTGCTCAATTAAACTTGATGCTCAAAACGCTTGAACGGAAACAACAACTGCCACATCTGGACAACATAAAATGCGGAAATTCTTTAATCGACGATCCCAAAATTGCTGGTGAAAGAGTTTTTGATTGGAAAGAAGAATTTCCTGAAATTATGAAAGATGGTGGTTTTGATATTATTATCGGCAACCCGCCGTATATTGATTCTGAACACATGGTTAAAGAACAACACTCGGTTAGAGAATTTATATCCAAAAATTTTACCACAGCTAAGGGTAATTGGGATATTTATTGCGTTTTCATTGAAAAGGGACTAAGTTTGCTTAAAGATGGTGGTTACTTGGGATTTATTGTCCCGAACAAATTAGTTTCTGCTGATTATGCGCGATCAATAAGGGAATTGATTGATAATTATAATGTCATTACCGTAAGAGATTATTCAAATTTTCCGGTTTTTTCTGCTAGTGTTTATCCCATTGTGATAATAATTAAAAAAGAAAGCTCTTCAAGTCAAAAAATTATTGTTGAAAAAGTTGATTCTGAAAATCATGAGACAAGAGCGGAGAAAAATAGTCGTGATTGGATTTCCTTGTTATCTGAAACAGCGATGAAACCAATATACGAAAAAGTTATTCAAGTGTCTAAAGAACTTGGGCAAACCGCTCAAGTTTCAGGAGCTCTAACTGTCAGCGAGGCATACATAATTGGCGATCTCATAAAGGATTTATCAAGTTTTGATCAAAACAAAAATTTAAAGTTGATTAATTCGGGGACTATTGACAGATATGGAAATGCTTGGGGTATTAATGCGATTAACTATATTAAAAATAGATATTTATACCCAATAATTGAAAAATTATCTCTATCGAATAAAATGCCTAATAGATTAAAATTAGGCCAAAAATCAAAAATTATTGTTGCATGTATGACGAAACGACTAGAAGGATTTTTTGACGAAAACGGGGATTATTTTGCGGGAAAATCAACTACAATAATAAATTCAGACACAACCAATATGTATTTCCTGACTGCCTTAATAAATTCTAAATTATTGAATTCTGTTTACAAATACCTATTTTCACAATTAACTTTGCAAGGCGGTTACTTAAATATTGGACCACGCCAAATTGAAAAATTGCCAATCATAATAAATTATGAAAAATCGGAACATAATGAACTGATCCAAATGTCTAAGGATATGTTGAAATTCAATAAGGAATTACTAATAGTCGAAAAGGACACAAATCGTTGGAATGAAATAAATTCCAAAATCCAAAAAACTGACAACCAAATCGACCAAATGGTTTATAAACTCTACGGTTTATCGCCAGAAGAAATAAAAATTGTGGAAAATCAAGCTGACTAATGGTTGTGTATAAAAATTTTACATCGCTCTTGACAAATAATTTTACATTGCCTATAATTGAATTAGATCGCAATAATTATTAAAAAAAATAAAATTATGATTAAAAGGGAACGCTCACAGGTCAAGCTTAAAAGAGTTTTGAAACAAAAAGGATACCCTAGTGGCAAAGCACCAAAAGGTAAAATTGCTCATCATGTTAAACCCGTTGCGGAGCATGGCAAAACCACAAAGAAAAATATTAGGGTTATCCCAAAAGGAAAACACCACAGAATACACGCCAACAGAAAAAAGCAAGGTAAAATATAAATATGCTTTCAAAATTTATTCAACAATTGCGGAAAAAGAATAATCTGACGCAGGAATTTTTGGCGTTGGAACTTGGTATTTCCCGACCGACTTATGTTCAGATAGAACAAGGCGCGCGGGACATAACTATCACCGAAGCAAGAAAATTATCGGGTATTTTTGGTATTGTTTTTGATGATTTTGCTCGAGGCAAAGATACTTCTGTCATGGTAGAAATTAAAAAGGGCGTTAAAAAAGCAAAAGAATATAAGCAAGAAATGAGGATAAGTGTTCCGCAAAAAAATCTTCAAAAATTTAAGGAAGTTTTACTTTACGTTTTATCAAAAGTTGGTGGCAAGCCGAATGTCGGTGAAGCTGTGGTTTATAAACTGCTTTATTTTATTGATTTTGATTTTTACGAAAAATTTGAAGAACAGCTTGTCGGTGCTACATATATTAAAAATCATTATGGACCTACGCCGGTTGAGTTCAAAACTATTGTTGATGATATGATCAAAAATGGCGAAGTTGTAAAAGTAGAGGGAAAATATTTTAATTATCCGCAAAGAAAATATTTGCCGATTCGCGAACCGGATTTAACAAAATTAAAAGACGCGCGCGAATTACGCCATATTGACGAGGTGATAGCAAGATTGGGCGATAAGAACGCCACAGAATTAAGCGAATATTCTCACGAAGACACTCCTTGGCTTATCGCCAAAGAAAATCAGCCGCTTGATTACGAGGCCGTATTTTACCGCACTCCTAAGACTTCCGTGAGAAACTATGACAAGCAAGATTAGCTATGGCGAAACGCCAGAATTTCAAAAAGATTTTAAAAGATTACTCAAAAAATTCAAGTCGCTTAAGGATGATTTAGAGTTAGTAAAAATTGCAGCGATTGAGCTTTTTCATATCCAAAAAGTAAATAATTTAAGCATATTTCCGATTCAAGGTCTTTGCACAGAAGAAATACAGGTTTGTAAAATTAAAAAATTCGCTTGTAAAGCGTTAAAAGGACGAGGTTCAAAAAGCGGCATTAGAATAATCTATGCTTTCCATTGTGCTAATCTAAAAATTGATTTTATTGAGATATATTTTAAAGGTGAAAAAGCGAACGAAGACCGTGAAAGAATTAGGGACTATCTGAAAAATTTTGAGGGAAGGGTTTAGAGAAGGTTATCTGATTTAACAAATTAATCCGCAAATCCCACACCCCCCGTCAAAAATCTAAAGAACTAATAGCTTTAGCTAAAAAAAAGTTGAAGAAATAATTGATAAGGAGAATAATGAGAAAAAATTGTATCCATCGGAAAACAAAACCGCTGACGGTAGATGGTGCTTACGGCACTATTCAAGGACCAATAGATATTATTGAAGATGAACACTGTGATATTATATTGAACGCTTCAAATTCTAGCTGTGAAAATTGTGAGCATTTCGAAGAAAAAAAGTTGAGGGAATGATTAAGGAGTAACAATGAAAATAATAATTCGAAATTTAAAAAATTGGCCACCTTCTTTTGCGGGTTCCTTTCAGGGCATGGATTTACTTTATACAAGTGACATAGAAAATGTTAAATTAACTGGAGTTGAAAGTCAGCCCAATAAAATAATTCTACATGCGACTTATATTCCCAGTAGAAATGATATGCTAGGAAGTTTTAGATCGGAAAATTCCAAATTAATCAAAAAACTCAAAATTTTATTAGAAAAAAATATTGGCAAATCAATTGATTATATTTCTAGTATTGAAATAGAGTATTAAATTTTGGAAGATTTATCGAATAAATAAAAATTATCCACCCTTCACTCTTCGAGTTGCGGAGTGGCACGGCGAGATTTTAAAAATTTCCAATTTCTGATTTGCAATTTTTAACAAAGAATGTATAATCCTTGTATTGCGTTGTTTTCATAATGTATAATCAAATCAGGAGGTAAAATGACAAAAATAATTAGCAGTAAAAATGTGCTCGGAGGGAGAAAGCGTATTTCCGGTACGCGAATTTCTGTTGATCTTGTTTATAATTATTCCAGAGATGGTAATATCGAGCGAATTTATGTTGATTATCCTCATTTAAAAAAGAGTCAAGTAAAGTCGGCACTTGATTATCTTGATAAAAAAATACATAATGCAAAGGAAAAAGTTGACCTCGCGCCGGCCTAAATTTAGATTCTATCTCGATGAAAACTTCCCAGTTCCAGCTGGGGAGTTTTTGAAATCTTTAGGGCACACGGTTTTGTTCGGGATTAAAATACTAAAGAAAGCCGGCTTGTCTGACTTCGAACATATCAGGGAAAGCACAAAACAAAATGCAATTTTGCTGGCTTTTGACCGGGATTTTATTATTAATATCGATCTTGTTGCAAGGGTGTCCAGAAGTCCGGGGATGATATTAATTCGGGCAACTGATACAAAATCATTCACAGCAGAAAAAGTTCTAAAAAAGGTTCTTAAAGATTTAACAGAGAACGCAATCAAAGGCAAGGTTTGTTATGCTTCGGTCGAAAAAATAGAATATATTCAAGAATAATAGTTTAAACATTATCTTTTACTGAATTCGCATCCGCAGTAGTTTTGGCAGTAGAGGTTTTCGTTTTTGGCGATTTTTGAGGCGGTGAAAAAACCGCCATTTTTTTTAAAATCGGAGGCAAAATATTTTAGATCATATATTTTTACCAGTCCCACAGAAGATCGCCGACTTCGGTCGGAGGGGGAATTTGCAAAAAGAAAGTTCAGACAAATCTGCCAGCTCTTGCATTCAATTTTAACTGTATTATAATAAAGATATAAATAGTAAATGAGTGAGGGGGATTTAATGAAAAAAGTAATTATTCTCTCGGCGATTTTTGTTATTGTTCTTGCTGGAACTGCCTTTTTATTCTCTAATAAAATCAAGGCGGCTTCCTCTGACAATTTGGCAGCGGCTTTTGAAGCAACCGGCTTGACTTCCAGCTCATACTTTGGTGATGATACCGCTAGTTCGGTAATGAACGGTTTTGGCAATATTGCTCCGCGCAAGAACTCGACTTTTGCCGTTCTCTCGACCGGCATTGCCAACACGACTGATACCGATACCGACTTTGACCCAAATGGTCCCGACGGCGATTCGACGACATTGACTTTAAATTTTACTGTGCCTGCAGGAATGAACAGTTTGCTTTTTAATTTTTACTTTCTCTCACGAGAATATCCTGATTTTGTTGGTTCTCTTTACAATGACACTTTTACTGCCACTATTAATGGTTCATCGAAAGTTGCTAACGGCACAAATTTTGCTAAGGATCCGAACGGCCAAGTTATAGATATTAACAGCGTGACATTTGCCATAACCGGAAAAAATAATGATTTATTGGGCACTGCTTTTGAAGATCATGGCGGTACGGGTTGGGTAATGGCTGGTGCACCAGTAGCACCGGGTGATGTTGTCACTCTGACTTTTAATGTTAAAGATCTTGAAGACGGCATTTATAATTCAACCGTTCTTTTGGATAATTTCCGTTTTGATCAGGGCAGTGTCGAAGCCGGAGTTCAATCAAAATATTTTTTCAGCCAAAGTAGTGTAAATATCACTAATTGCACCGGTCAAGCGATTTTGGATCTTTATTCCTCAACAGTTGTAGTAAGTGCTACCACGGTTGACATTGGCAACAGCAATCCAAATACTGTTGCGACATCAACAAACCAACTCACAATACCGGCATATCAATCTAAAACTTCTGGTAGTTTGGTGATACAAGGACTCAAAAATGGCAGTGTAACTTTGACAGCTTCCGGCGCTGGAATTGGCCTTGGCACGACGACTGTCAATGTCTCCGGTTGTCCGACTTTACCGGAAACCGGAAGCAACAAAGCGGATCTAATTCAAATGGTTGGCAACTCTCTTTCGATATAAATTTTGAAAAATTATCAATTGGCTATGCAGTTTTGTAGTTGCAAATGAATTTTTTAAGTATTAAAAGAAATAAGCGCTTAAAAATAATACTTCTATCAACAGTTGCGGTCTTTTTTGCTGGTAGTTTCGCAGTTTCTATATATATCGGATACCAATCAAAATTTGTTCACGGCGTTGATACTAAGAGTGTCAGCGAAGAAAAAGTCGAGGCATCTGAAATCGAGGAAATTAATATCAACCCGCGACTTTTTGATTTTGGGCTTTACATTCAAAAAATTTCTCTTGCTGTTCCAGTTATTGCTAATGTTGATGGCACGAACAAAACCGCTTTTAGCAAGGCACTGCTTTCCGGTGTTGCTCATTATAATAAGACCGCCTTGCCAAACGAAAAAGGCAACGTTTTCATTTTCGGTCATTCGAGCACTTGGAATGGTACTGGTGATTATGCCGAAGCTTTTGCCCGCTTGAATGATTTAAAAAAAGACGATCAAGTAATTATTTATTATCAAAATAAGGAGTACAAACACAAGGTTTGGAAAAAAGAAATTATTGCTGCTGATGATTTTTCCTACCTCGAGCCAACTAAAAGTCAGCAGTTAACTTTGATGACTTGCTGGCCGCCGGGTTCAAATTTGAAGCGACTAGTAGTAATAGCTAGGATGGAAGATCCTTAATGTTTCTTTCTCGAAAACTCGCAGCCGCAGTAATTTTGGCGGTAGAGGTTATTTTTTCTAGAAAACTCAGAGGCCTTTTTGAAACCATCGTTCTTTTTGAAATCGGCAGAATAAAATTTTAATAGATTCCCGCCTGCGCGGGAATGACTGTCGTCAATTTTTTCCCCTACTTGCTCCCCTATCTTATTAATTTTTTCCGCGTTTTTATGTGGTGAGATCGAAAGTTCGACGCCAAAGAAATTAAAAGAATTTTTGTGATGGTTGTTTATCATTTTTGCCATTGTGGCCGTTGCTTCTAATCGAATTTTATAACAGATCTCGCATCTTTTGCCCGCCTGCCGTGCTTTGCCGGGCATTGCGGGCAGGCCCCGTTCCGGCTGATTTTCATAACCCTTAATTTTTTTCAGCCAAAAATTATGTTCCTCTTCCCAATCATAGTCACCGTATAGAATTTTAATATTATGTCGATCACAAAAATTTAATAACTCTGTCAGACGCCTGTCATGTTCATCTTTTGGAAAAATGTTTGGGTTATACCAAAATAGTGTGATATCGTAATCATTTTTTAGCCGATCCCAGACACCAGCAGTGCAGACGGCGCAACAAGCATGCAATAAAATTTTTGGTTTCATAATTATCTAATTTTACTTGATTTCTTGGCAAAATACAACTATAATTTTTATTATGTCAGAAAAATCATTTGCGTCAGGGCGGGTTGAGCTTTTGGGGAATCACACCGATTATAATAATGGGTTTGTTTTGTCTTGCGCTCTAAAAATGGGCGTTTCTGTGTCGGGAGAAAAAAGAAATGACAATAAAATATTTTGTCAAAGTCGGCAATTTCCTGATCATTGCGAGTTTGATCTGGAAACAATCAAGCCAAATCCAGACGGTCATTGGAGCAACTATCTTTTGGGTGTGGTTTTTGAGCTACAGAAAAGGGGAATTGAGCTTTCTGGGTTTAACTGCGAAGTTGATTCAAATTTGCCGATTGGCGCTGGTCTTGCCTCAAGTGCCGCATTTGAAGTGGCTACGGCGCTGTTTTTGCAAAAGTGCTTTGGTTTTCGGATGCCGAAAATTGAAATGGCAAAAGTTGCCCAAGCGGCTGAACACAATTATGTCGGTGTTCGTTGCGGACTTCTTGATCAAATATCTTCGTTATTCGGGAAACCTGGCTCGGTCTTGCTTATCGATTTTAAAACTTTAAGAACTAAAACAATTAATTTTGATAAAAAATATCAATTGGTTATCGTTCACACTGGCGTAAAACACGCGTTGGTTTTCGGAGAATATAATAAGCGTCGCCAGTCCTGCGAGAGAGCGGCAAACATTTTACAAGTCTCGGCTTTGCGCGATGCCGATTTGACAATGCTTAAGGATTGCAAAAATAAATTATCCGATGTTGATTTTCGGCGGGCAAAACATGTTATTGGGGAAAATGAACGAGTTTTGCAGGGGAAGGAGATGTTGTTAAAAGGGGATTACCAAGGATTTGGCAAATTGATGGTCCGGTCGCATGAAAGTTCCCGTGATCTATTTGAAAATAGCTGCCCCGAACTTGATTTTGCGGTTGAAACGGCGATGGAATTTAACGGCTGCCTCGGCGCTCGACTTTCCGGCGGCGGTTTTGGCGGAGCGACGATAAACCTGATTGGAAGAAATAAATTTGACGACTTTTGTGACTATATTTCAACAAAATATCAGCAAAAGTTTGGCACAGTTCCAACTATTTATGAAGTTAATTAGGATTTAGTATTCCCAGCTTTAATATTAGTGCTGATTTTTCTTTCTCTGATTGACAAAATCAGTTTTTTTGACTATAATTATGATAGTTCTGATTTTTAGAAATTAGAAATTAGAAATTAGAAATTTCCTATTTGGGGCTGTATTAGCTTCGACAGGAGGATTTTAGCAATTTTATTGCAAGCAGGAAAGCGATTCCTTAAGATCGCAAAATTTTAAGTGCAAAATCACTTAAAGAAAAAGTTGCGTCATTGTTCGCAATGCCAGCTTTTTCGCCAGTTGTAGCTTAATCGCTTCAACCGTTCACTCAAGATCTACTCGAATTTTGAGATCGAGCGCCAAACTTCGAGTTGCACTTACTTTGACTCCTTAACGATTTAAGTTAAGATTCATTAGGGATAGAAACGACGATTTTTTGGCAACAACTTTACCGTCGTTTTGAAAAAAATTAGTTGTTGATAAGCTTGTAGAAAATACTTTTGCTACCTTTTGGACGCGGGTGCAACTCCCGCCAGCTCCACCAAACTTTAAAACATGTTAAAATATAAATATATTAATGTATTAATTTTTTGACTGGAGGGAAAAATGAAAAAGATTTTTATTGTTTTTGGAATCTGTTTGATGATTTTTTTGGCGACACCAGTATTAGCCGCTGATAGTCAAGCCAAGCTGTCAACTCGGCTTACTTATACCAAGGAATGGATTAATTTAAATTTGTTGACTTGGAAGTCCGAATCGCGGGTTTTGGTTTTGGATGATTTCGCCACCGTACGGGTTGCCGATATTCAAATCGCCAGCCAGAGTGATGATGGCATTGGAATTTCTTCTTTGACTGATCGCTATTTAAAAATAAAAGAGCGGGAAACAAACACCATTGAAACGAAAAATATCTCAACCGATACTCTGAATCTGGTCGTCAAACGCGAATTGGAACGGCAGAGAATCCTTTCAACTATTCGTCAGGAAACCAAATCAGAGATTATTAAAAATTTAATTTCTCAAACTCAAGAAGAAGCAGTCAACCGAACAAAATCAGCAATCGAAAAAACCCAAAAAGATGAAGATGTAAAAAATTTTCAAGATGATGTTGTTGCTATTTGGCGTGATCCTAAGGGCGAAATTGAGGAAGGCGAGGAAAAAACAACTCGTGTTTATGCAGAAGGAACGACCAGCGAAGGAGTTGGTGGTGTAATTATTGATGGCGGAGAAGCTAAAATTATTAAAGGCGATAGTGGTGATCTGAAAATTGAATATGCTCCCGGAACAGGTCCGGGTTCAGTAGTTGATGCAAGTGGCAAGAAAAAATGGACGATACAGCAGAGCGACGGCACAGTTGTTGAAAGTTACACCAGCGGGAGCCAAGTTGTTATTGGACAAAGTACTGGCGTTTCCAGCAATGTTATTGTAAATACGGTTGCTGGTGGAACATCTTCATCGGCGCAAAATGTTGTCGGCGGAACAAGTGGTGCCTCTAATGTTATTATTGAGGGTGGCAGTCCCGGCATTTCCGGTTCAACTGGCAGTTCTTCCGGTTCAGGCGGTGGTCAGAATGTTGTCAAGTAGTATAATAACAATTTAAATTTTTTTAATTAGGTTTTTTAAAAAGTGACAGGAGAAAAAGAAAAGCAAATTGGGCCAACTGTAACTCCGTCAACGGCAGCAGTAAATAAACCAAAGAAGCACCGCGGTTGTTTGGTTGCAGTGATTATTTTTGCTTTTTTAATTTTCATTTACATCGCGCTTCAATTTTTGCCGTTTATCGGTGCTTTTTTTTGGAACAGTTCTGACTCCGATATTCCAAATTTACCAACTGAAAGTGAGAAAGATACCACTGCTGACACCAGTAAAGATCAGACCCCGGCGGCAACCCCGAAAAAAAGTAATGGCTCGACTGGCAGTAAATCAGAATATTCTAAAGACGATTATCTAAATTATTTTATTCAAGTGGCAACCAGAAATGGCAGTGATACTCTCGGGCGATTCGCAAAAAGTCCGGTCTACTTGAAAGTTGAAGGCAATATTCCGGCTGGTTCAGAAGAAATGTTAAACGACGTAATCTCTGATTTCAACGGTCTCTCAAATTCAGTAAAAATTGAGCGAAATCAGGGGGGAAGCGACATTCAGCTTTTTTATCTCCCGAGAGCAGAACTTGATAACTATCGAAACCCTCAGCCAAATGATGCTTTTGAGGTTGAGATTCCAAATAACGATTGCAGTTATAAATACGCCAAAGTATATATTGGTTATGATGTAATGGATGCTGACACTTTGCAATATACTATTCGCCACGAACTGGCTCATGCCATCGGATTTAAAGGCCATGTTAATCCGTCAACCGTCAACAGCATTATGGCGAATCGAATTAAAATGAATGATTATCCGACGCTTGACCAAGTTATGATCCAGATGCTTTACAATATGGGCGCGCCGCTCTGTGCAAACTCTGACAGCATTCGTTCCTTTTTCGCCGGCTGGAATCCGTAGTCATATCAATCTTTCTCTAGCCAAACAAAAAAGCTTACAAGTCAAGCTAAAATTTACTAGAGATTCTATTCAAATAACGATTTGGCACCAATTTTTAGTGATATCGCAATTTTTTGAATATTCCAAATGCTGGGATTTCGTTTCCCTTGTTCTATAAAACCGATATAAGTTCGGTGAACATCAATGTCGTTGGCAAGTTTTTCCTGAGATATTCCCTTTGATTTTCTGATTTCTGCCAGTTTGTGCCCGAAGTTTTTTAGAAATTCTTCTTTTGTCGTCATACTTTTATGGTACGAGACAAATTGTATTCACTCCACAGACAGCTTGTAGTATTTATTACAATGTTGTAATATTAAATTAATTAGAAATAACTGGAAAAAATAAAATATACTTTTCGTTTATTTAAGGGATATTCAAGATGTGTAAAAAAATAATATGATTGTACACACAATAGTTGCGCTATTACAGATGCTTATTCATTACCTTGGAATTTTGAGTATAATTTTGGGCATTATCGCTTTCTTATTCGGCAATACAAACAGGGGATGGGAATTACTAGTCAGTGGTGTTAGCTTCATTATATTAAAATATATTATCGGATTTGTTTATCTTGGAATTAGCCACTTATTCAGAAAAGAAAAAAAGGATTAATAATCAACTTGAATAAAAATAACAGAACATATATATTAATACTAATCTGTGTCTTGTCATTGTCGATGATTGGTTTTTTAATCTATCATTTCTCATCTCGCCAAGAATCCAAAATAGTGAAAGCAAATAATTGTGTCTGGGAAAGCAAAGATGCAAAAGAAAAAATTAAAACAATCAAAGAAATTGCCGATTATTTAGATCAAATGGAAAATTCCCAAAAAGAAACTTTTATTGATACCGACATTGATTATTATACAAGTGATACAACGGAAGATGGCTATATTTACATTGGCGAAAAGTTAAATAATGGGAGTAAAAGATTATTTAAAAGTTACAGATTTTCAACTGGTTGTGATGTTAATTTTATTCCTTTTGAAAAGGATGAAGGTCAAGAGTATCTGAGTTTCACGGTGAAAGTCGGTCAGGAATATCAAGAATTTAGAGACGAGACAAAAACCTATTTAAATTATGCCGAACCGGTGGTCAGTTATTATGATTTTAACAAGGATGGAAAAACAGAAGTGCTGGTTCAGAGCTACTTTGGATCTGGATCAAAAAATGGTGATTATGTTCACATAGGAGGCAGTAACCTTAATTTTTTTGCTATAATTGATGGCAAGCTAATTTTGTTCGATTCACTCATAAGCGATATTAATCAATGGCAAGTGAAAGATTCGGATAGTGACGGCTATTTGGATGTTTATACTTATGAAAAAAAATATTGTGAAGAAATTTCCCTGAATTCAGATTGTAAAAAAGGACAAGTTTGGTATTACGAAATGATAATTAATCGCTTCGACAAATCCACAGGAAAATTTTCTAATGATCGGTTGGGAGTACATTCGGTAGATGATTGATAGCCCAAAATACGAAGAGTAATGTTAGTAATCAGTACTGAAATAATTAAAAAAAGCAGATCAAATGAACAAAGAAATTCATAAAAAATGGTGGGTTTGGGTAATTGCGATTGCTGTGATTGCCCTATCTGGTTGGTATATTCTACAATGGTATCGGACAAGAATTAATCCCTTTACACCACAAGCTAGTGGTTGGAATTGCCCCAATAATAAACCAATTAAAGGAAATGCCCAATCCGGAATCTATCATATTCCAAGCGGAAAATATTATAGTAGAACAAAACCAGAAAGATGTTTTGCCAATGAATCAGACGCTCAAAAAGCTGGTTTTAGAAAGAGTTCAAAATGAAATTTATCAAATTATCATTAAAACTAAAAAGGAATTTATTGATAATTTTGGCCGTGATTATTTGGGCGACCTGTATCGGAATTCTTGGGTTGACTTTCTATGTAAATCATTTCATGCCAAAAGGACCAATGATTCAAACCGATGAAGAAGTTTGCATGAATGATGATAGAGGACCGTGCGGATTAAAAATTGTTGAGGATACTAGCAAATTGGATATTCCAAATTGGGCAAAGTTTTTCAAAAGTGATAACTTTTTATTACCCCTAATTGGGTTAGTAGTGATCGGATCCATTGTAAGTGTAAAAGCTAAAGAAATTGCCAAAAATAAACAAAAATAATCTCCAATAATTGACGATCTAAAATGCAAAAAGGCAAAGTATCAAAGAAGTGGATTTGGAAAAATTATAGCTGGATAATTGTTCTAGTATTATTCTACTTGTGGAGTACTGTTCTTTCAGAACTTATATCTCGAAGTTTCGGCACTCACTCAGGCGAAACGGGATTTATATCTATTTTTATGTTTATTTTGGTCATAATTGCTGTTATTACTGATCGGGAATGGAGAGTTGCAAATCGGATATTGTGGATGATTGGGACTGTAGTTTTAGTCATCTTATTCTATCCATTTGTATCAGTTATTATGGCATTTATCTATCGAATCAATGCAGAAAAACCTTGGTTATTTGATAGATTATCCTTTATGCTAGCTGTTTTACCTTTTATAATTTGGGCAATGAGGCGATCAAAAATATTTGTTAGAATAAAAGATAAACAGTGGTGTGAACATGTTTTGATTGAACTGGTTAAATTATTTTGGGGGTGTAAGTGCATATCCGCTTGAATTTTTATCTTTTTTTGGGTATGTTGTTTTCCTACAACCATTTTTGTACTAAAATTCTTCACACTCTCTAATTACGGTTTTTTTTATTATTTTACTCGTGCTAGCATAACTAAATTCTTTAAAATTATCATCAAATTGTTGTATTTTTTACCACTTTTCTTCGTTTTTTTGGTGTTTTTGTTAAAAATAATGCTTTTCAGCACAAAAAGAATTTTATTTAGTATGGATATTTTTATTGCTTTGTATGATATTGTTGTATATGGTTTAATATAATTACCTCTAAAATGCAAATCTTATGTGTGGTCGACTAGAATATATTTAATACCCCGTCTCCCCCCGATTCCTTTGTGATAAATGATAACTTTTTTATTATATGTGTTAATATGTTAAGGTATTAATTCTGCAAAGCTAGTTTATGCTTCTGAAATTTCAAATAGTAAAATCTTTTTCCACCGCATTACTTCTGCTATAATTGGGTGTAAACTCCCGCGTCCTTCCACCCCCAAAAAATCAGCTTAAAACTTAAGTTGATTTTTTGCAGGAATGCTTGTTTTTGTTGATTCTTTGAAATCAGTATAGATTACATTTTTGATTTAATTCGTTTCCATGTTATTCCAGAACAGTTTTCAATTTCCTTTAATAAGTAGTAAAGAGTGTTTTTGTGAATTGTGTAGGGAATTGTGACGCTTTTTTCATTTTTCCAAACAGCTTTACAGTGACTTCCGTCGCCTCCCTTGGTATTGATTAAAAATCCCAGTCGTTGTAAAGATCGAATAAACTTTTTTTTACTGATATCACTTGGTAATTCGCTAAGCGAGGGCATATTGATTAGCTTTCTTCACCGACCCAATTCTTTCAATTTTTGCTTCTTTTGCATAAGATGAGGGAATTTCAAAGGCAGTAAGGATCGCATCTTTTATATTTTTATCCAACTCTTTTTTAGTTCGAGCCTCGGTAACAATTGTACCCCATTTAAAATTTGTGCTGATAGCAGTAATTATTCCGTTATCGGTTTTAAATTCAAAAATAATTCCTTCTTTGTAATCTTTAAAATATTCGTACAT
Organism: uncultured Candidatus Saccharibacteria bacterium; assembly: GCA_964626415.1. Classification (GTDB taxonomy): domain Bacteria; phylum Patescibacteriota; class UBA1384; order XYA2-FULL-43-10; family CAINNR01; genus CAZVFH01. The sequence goes on along the minus strand of CAZVFH010000002.1, from coordinate 32,067 downwards.
ATCAACAAGACCTTGCGGAGCAACTCCGTAAGGTACTAAAAATGTTTTATAAATTTTATCTTTTATCACTTTCAAAACCTTCATTGTTTTTTTAGTTTAGTAAATTTTGCGACATAAGTCAATATCTGCAAATAAATTATTGATTTTTTGAAATTACATTTGAAATTGCTTGAAGCAATTTACCGATTTGGGATTCGGCCGGAACATGTCGGAGAATATAAAAAGCAATAATACCAATTAAAGTTAAGCCAAAAACCCAGCCGACGCTGTAAAAAATTCCACGAAGTATTGCCCAACCGAGATTATTTGACTTTCCAACGGCTCTGGAAAGTTTCTCAACCGATTTTTTTAGCTCTTCGCTCTCCATAATTATATTATAGCTTTTATTTTAACAATAAACAACTTTGTGATAGAATTATGTTGTAAGTTAATAAATATTGACGCAAAAACTACCACAGATCTATTGTCACTAATTGGCACAGATAGAATCATCAGTGGATATCAGTGAAGGTAGATCAGTGAGAGTTTATAATTCATTGTTTTTTATTGGTAATTTAGTAGGGGGAAAGGAGTTTTATGGCAAAAGTGCTTTACAAATTGTTTTTGGCCTTGATGCTGGCGCTTTTTATCGGTTTTGGGATCGCTGTTTTTTATACTTCTCCGAAAGCCCCGGATTATCCGGTTGAATTGCAAAACAAAAATAGCGATCAACTGACAACCGCTCAAAAAGCAGTTGAAACGGATTTTAATATTAAGCAAAGCGATTTTCAAAAGAAATTTGCGACTTACAGTCGCAATGTTTCAGCAGTTGCACTCGGGTTTGCTGTAATTTTACTAATTTTGAGTTTAACGGTTTTGGTCAAAATTGACATTATTGGCGATGGCGCCTTATTTGGTGGACTTTTGACTTTGGGCTACGGAATTATTCGCGGATTTATGAGCCAAGAAGCGAAATATCAGTTTGCTGTTGTCACTGTCGGTTTACTTATCACACTATTTCTCGGTTACATCAAATTCCTAAAACCAGAAAAAAAGAAGTTGTAAGCAGGTAAGCTTTAAGTTGTAAGCTTGTAGGAAATTAGAAATTTTGAATTAGCTAGAGATTATATTTGTAATTCATCATTCTGATTTCGTCATTTCATCTTTTTAGTACTCTCTTCAAATACTCCCCGGTATATGATTTTGGGTTTTTTGCAATTTCTTCCGGTGTGCCCGAAGCAATTATTTTACCACCTTCGTCTCCGCCTTCCGGGCCAAGATCTAGGACATAGTCGGCTGATTTTATTACATCCAAATTGTGTTCAATTACAATCACTGTATTGCCCTTGTCAACAAGCGTAAAAAGTACTTTTAAGAGGCGATTAATGTCATCGAAATGCAATCCGGTTGTTGGTTCATCCAAGATATAGAGAGTCCTGCCGGTTGATTTACGGGAAAGTTCAGACGCCAACTTTATTCTTTGTGCTTCGCCACCGGAGAGAGTCGTTGCTGGTTGCCCAAGCTTAATATATTTAAGACCGACTTCCGAAAGAACGCGGAGCTTGTTTTTTATCATCGGAAAGTTTTCAAAAAATTTCTCGGCTTCAAAAACGGTCATTTCGAGAACATCCGAGATATTCTTACCTTTAAAATGGACATCAAGTGCTTCATTATTGTAGCGTTTCCCTTTACACTCTGGGCATCTGATATAGACATTCGGCAAAAAATGCATCTCAATCTTTAATTCTCCCCCACCATGGCACTTTTCGCAGCGTCCGCCTTTAATATTAAAAGAAAATCTGCCTGACTTGTATCCCCTGAGTTTTGCTTCGGTTGTTTGGGCAAATAAATCGCGAATAAAAGTAAATACCCCAGTATATGTTGCCGGATTTGATCTCGGGGTTTTTCCGATTGGCGACTGATCGATTGTTATTACTTTATCAATATTTTCAACACCTTTTATTTCTTTATGTGTTCCGGGTATTTCCTTGGAGTGATAAAACTTTTGCGCCAATGCTTTCGCCAAAATATCATTTATCAGAGTTGATTTTCCTGAGCCGGATACACCGGTAACGCAACAGAAAGTATTGAGCGGAAAGTTGGCTGTAATACTTTTTAAATTATTTTCACTGGCTGAAACAATCGATAATTGACTCCCATTTCCACTTCGGCGAATTTTCGGCAACTCTATTTTTTTCTTGCCCGAAAGATACTCTCCGGTTATCGAATCACTTTTCTCAATTTCTTTTGGCGAGCCCTGAAAAATTACTTTTCCTCCAAGTTCTCCGGCTCCTGGACCGATATCAATCAGATGGTCTGCCGATCTAATTGTTTCCTCGTCATGCTCGACAACAATTATACTATTGCCAAGATCGCGCAAATTGGCCAAAGTTAGAAGTAATTTTTTGTTGTCTTTTTGATGCAGACCGATTGATGGCTCATCCAAAATATAGAGCACGCCTTGAAGACCCGAGCCGATTTGTGTCGCCAGACGAATTCTTTGAGCTTCGCCACCAGCAAGTGTGGCAGCATTTCTGTTAATGGTTAAATACGACAGTCCGACATTAATTAAAAATGTTAGTCGCTCTTTTATCTCTTTTATTATCTGATTGGCAATTTTTTTTTGATTTTCATCTAGTTTTTCATTAATTTTATTAAAAAAATTAAAACAAAGATCTATCGGCATTTCAGATATATCAATAATGTTTTTTTTGTCAATTAGAACTCCTAAAATTTCTGGTCGAAGTCGTTTTCCATTACAAACAGCGCAAATTTTTTCTATCATATATTTTTCAATCTCGGCACGAATATAATCGGACTGCGTTTCAACATAACGGCGTTGTAAATTTGGTATTACGCCTTCATACTTTATATGATATCCTCCTACATTGTATGATTTTTCGCCGGTTCCATAGAGAATTTTTTTCAGACCCTCCTTGTCCATCGCCCCAACTTTTTTTTCAAGAGAAACATTATTTTCATTTGCCATTGCTTTTAGCCCCGCCATATACCATGTCGAGTTTGAGGCGGTTTTTGACCACGGTCTTATCGCTCCTTCGGATATAGTTAGACGGGGGTTTGGCAAAATTAAACGCGGATCGATCTCCAAAATAGAGCCGAGTCCTTGACACTTGGAGCAAGCCCCATGAGGAGAGTTAAAGGAAAAAGATCTCGGGGATAACTCTTGTAGGGAGATATCGCAATCAGGGCAGGCAAATTTTTCCGAATAGTCCTTTTCGATTTTTTTATCAACATAAAGTATTTTTACTCTTCCGTCGCTAATTTCCAGTCCTTTTTCAACTGAATCAAATAATCGCATTTGATTACTTTTGTCTTTATCATTCGGCTCGATAATCAATCGGTCAATGACAATTTCAATTGTATGTTTCTTTTGCTTATCCAGCTCTTTCTCTTCAGCTTCATCTAAATCCATAATTATTTTATCGAGTCGAACTCTGGAAAAACCGGATTTTCTAATCCGAGCAAAAACTTCTTTGTGTTCGCCTTTTCTATCGGATACTACAGGAGAGAGAATCATTACTCGAAGCGTTTCTTTTGCCTCTGCAATAATCTTTTCACTAATTTGAGTTGGAGTTTGTCCGGAAATCGGTTTTTTGCAATTTGGACAGTGCGGTGTACCAACTCTGGCAAAAAGTAAGCGCAAATAATCATAAATTTCAGTTATCGTTCCAACTGTAGAACGTGGATTATTGCTGGCCGATTTTTGATCGATTGAGATTGCCGGCGAGAGTCCTTCGATATAATCAACATCCGGCTTTTCCAAAACACCCAAAAACTGTCGAGCATAGGCCGACAAACTTTCAACATAACGCCTTTGGCCTTCGGCAAAAATTGTGTCAAATGCCAGCGATGATTTACCCGAACCAGAGAGTCCGGTAATCACCACCAACTTATCTCTGGGAATTTCTAAAGAGATATTTTTCAAATTATGCTCACGAGCACCAACAATTTTGATTTTATCCATAGGAGTATTTTTGAATAAATAACTGCTTGAAATTATATCAATATTTGGAATTTTTGTAAAGATCAGTTCGGGCTTCCAAAAACTAATTTTTTCTGTTATTGTCAAAAGAGAGAAATTAGAACTAAATATATATTAACAAGTGAGGAGTAAAAATGGAAAGGAGAGAAATGGAAAATGTTGACACAATTATCGGTCTTAATGTCAACTTAAAGGGGAATTTGAAAAATAAAGGATCGATCCAGGTAAACGGTTCGGTTGAAGGCGAAGTGCGGAGCGACGAAAATGTTACAGTCGGTGAGACAGCGTCGATCAAAGGTCCAGTTGCGGCAAAAGTTATTGAGGTGTCAGGTGTAGTAAAGGGTTTAATTGACGCTAGCGAAAAATTGGAGATCAATCCAACCGGTAGAGTTATTGGCGATATCAATGTGAAGACATTGATTATCAAACAAGGTGCAATTTTTATTGGCAAAAGCATGATGAAAGATCAGGGAGCCGAAGTGCCAGAACCGGAAGTCGAAGAAGAAAGCGACAAAAAAGACGAATCGAAGTAAAAAATATCGATGTACTATTATATTTTTGATGTTAGAAAGTGTAAAAATCGTCGCCAGATCGAAGCGATAAAAGACAAATTATCTTTTCTTGGTATATCTGGCGAGTTTGTGATTCCTGATCGAATTCGACCGGCTTATGATTTGGCTGAGCAGGGAATAATGAAGGGCTATTCCACGATTGTTGCAATTGGAGCAGACGATATAATTGATGAAGTTGCTGCAGTTATGCTTAACAAACAACAAGCATTTGGAATAATCCCGATGCAAGCAAGTGAAAATATTTCCAGTATTATCGGAATTCGCGATTGGGAGTCAGCGGCAGAGTGTTTGCGCTTTCGAAAAATTACTGATACTCGTGTCGGCATTATCAACGAAAGGCAGGTTTTTTTTAGTTATTGTCAGCTTGATCTTTCTGCACCTGCAATTTTGACCGTCGAGTTCGAGGATTTTCTTTTACAAACCAAGGCAAAGGAACTTTATGTTTCAAACAAAATTCAGGGTATGATCAAAAAAGATCCTGACAAACTTGATGTTATTATAAGAAGTGTTGATGTCAGGGGTTTTGGTATTTGGGGGAAAATTAGAGAAATGGTTTCACCTACGGCAATTAAAAATGATATTGATTTAACTCTAGTTAGAAGTGACGGTGTAAGGATTTTTTCCTCAAGACAGATTCCAATCTATGCTGATGGGAGAATATCAGCAAAAACTCCGGCAACCTTCGGCGTTAGCCAAAAAACAATTCGTCTTATTACAAAGAAGCAATCGAATTAATTTTTTTGGTAGAACAACTATTGATTTTTTTGCTTAATATGCTAATATAAAGTTTGAGAAGTATTAACACTGATCTTATCAGTGAAACAAGGAGTGAAAATTAGCAAAGTTTTTTTCCGCGCGAACGAACGAATACGCGCAAGAGAGATTCTTTTAATTGACGAAAACGGAACACGTCTTGGTGTTACCCCTTTTTATGATGCTATTAATAAAGCAAGAAGCGCTGGTTTGGATTTGGTCGAGATATCGCCAAATGAAAAGCCGCCGGTTTGCAAAATTATGGATTTTGGGCGATATAAATATGATCAACAAAAGAAAGAACATGAGAATCGGCAAAGGATCAAACATATCGAAAACAAAGAAATTCGATTGTCAGTCAATATCGGAGCCCATGATCTTCAGGTCAAAGCCGACAGAGCCAAAGAATTTATTGAAAAAGGGCATCGGGTTAGTGTCGGTTTAAAACTGTTTGGTAGAGAAAATATGTTTGTTGACAGAGCATATCAAGTCATTAGGCATTTCGCCGAGCTTTGTAATGCCGAGCTTTCCGAGGAACCAAAAAAGCTTGGAAATCAGATAAGAGTTGGGTTGGTACAGAAAAAAGTGAAAAGTGAAAAGTGAAAAGTGAAAAGTGAAAAGTTTAAAGAGGAAGAATTTAAAATTAATAAATTATTTATATTATTAGAGTCAATATTTTTAATATTATGAAGCTTAAAACCCACAAATCGTCAGCAAAAAGATTTAAGGTCACCGGCAGTGGCAAGATTATGCGTGTCAGAGCGGCTGGCAATCACCTTCTAACCAATAAATCCGACCGAAAAAAGGGGAGAGTAGAAATTTCAAAAGCCGACAGAAAAAGAGTCAGCAGATTAATATCCAGAGGATAATATGGCAAGAGTAAAACGTAGTGTAACCACAAAGAAAAAACACAAAAGTTTATTTGCAAAGACCAAGGGGATGAAAGCTGGTCGTCGAAATCAGGTTAAACTGGCAAAGCAAGCCGTATTAAAAGCGGGTACAAATGCCTATAAAGATCGTCGAAGAAAAAAACGCGATTTTCGCGCTTCTTTTATTATTTCAATCAATGCTGCTTGCAGGGAAAACGGTATTTGTTATTCTGATTTTATTAAAAAATTATCAGATAATAAAATCGAACTAGATAGAAAGGTCCTCTCAGAAATCGCCAAAACCGAACCAGAAGTTTTTGCTGGGATTGTGAAAGAAGCAACGAAATAAATTTTTAATGCTTAATGAGTAAAAAACTCCTTGAAAAATCGAGGTTTTTTTGTTTTTAAAAAACGGCTAGAAAGAAAGATAATTATTCCAAGCACTATTAAAACATCTGCAAAATTAAAAATCGGCCAAATCCAGATTGAAATATAATCAATAGCTCCACCGCGAAAGAGTCGGTCAAGTATGTTTGAGCTTGTGCCGGCAATAATTAGAGCGATCGCAATTTTTGCACTTCTATTGGTTATATATTTCTGATAGTAAAAAACAATCAGCAAAAATACCAGCGAAATAATTATCGCAAGATTATTTGATTCGATAATACCGAAGAAAAAGTTGTTGTTAAAAAATAGACATTTCGGAGAGATAATTTGCGGCAGATACTGCAAAAAAACGACAGTCAAAATAATTGCTACCCAAAATCGAATTGAAAGTATTGAAGTCATTTCCGCCTCGGCGAGCCGAAGGCGAGACGGGTTGGTTTATTTTTACTGCAACTGACGCAAATATCGGCGTATGGCATCGAAGCCAGCCGGTCGTTTTCAATCTCGACTTTGCATGCTTTACACTTGCCGTAAGTGTTTTTTTCAATTGCTTTAAGTGCTGAATTTACTTTTTTAAGCAAAATTTTCAGCTGTGTTTCAATGCTTAAATTACTTTCAAAATCGGAATACTCGCGAGCGTTATCATCTTCGCCACGCCCGTAATCAGGGTATTTGTCAAGTTCTAAAACTTTCTTTTCTAATTTTCTTTTTTCAGAAAGAAGCAAATTCTTTTGTTTTTCGATAAATTTTTTATTAGATTTCATAATTCCTTTTTTTTAGAATATATCGTAGATAAATTACTGTTAACGATAGAAGTATGATTATTGATGTAAGTTGACTAGAATTTACTCCAATAATTAGATTTTTTTCTAATCGCCAACTATCTATAAAAATTCGACCAAATAAATAAAATTCGACAAACAGGAAAATTAAAAAATAAGGTAAAATCTTTGTACTAAACTTTTTATAAATTGTGATATTCAGAGCAAAAATTAGAAGACATAGATAAATTTCAAGTACTGGTGTCGGCATTACTCCGTAATAAGAGAGAAAGGAATCAGTCGGAGCACCAAACTCGCCATTTAAAGCACAACCTATTCTGCCGATTGCAATAGAAAGTGGAAAAACAATTCCAGTGATATCGAGCCATTTTTCAAGATTTTCAGCTTGTTTTTTTAACAGAACAAGAAATACTGCCGCTCCAGCCAAGAATCCGGCAAAAGATATCAATCCACCTTGCCAGATTAACGCCAGTTCAAAGAAACTTCTGTATTCTCCAATATTTACCAGATAATAAGCGAGCCGAGAGATTACAATACCAGTTATAAGTGCGCAAAGATAGTTTGGCAAAAATTTTTTAGTACTAAGTTTTTCTCTTTTTGCGAACCGAAAAATTAGCCAGCCACTAACGATCATTGACAGTGTCAAAAAGACTCCGTGACTGTAAATATTAAAACCTAAAAACGAAAACAAGACAATTTTCATAATCGTCTATTTATTTCAACTTCTTCTAATTCTTATTTTAATGTTGTTGACTTTATTTGTCAACTTTTGATACGATAAGATTATCAAATAATAAATATCTGTTAATGTCTGAAAAAGAGGAGCTTTCCGAACAATCGCCGAATGAGGTGTTGAATGATATCAAAGTCGGAGGGGAAAACAAAACAGCCGGTTTTCTCTCTTTCTTTTTTGATCTAATCAAGACCTTCATTATTGTAATGATTATTGCTTTTGTGATCCGCTATTTTGTTATTCAACCGTTTGTCGTTGATGGCGACTCAATGCTTCCAACTTTTGTAAATAATGAATATTTAATTGCTGAAAAAATTTCTTACGATTTTCATCAACCAAGACGTGGCGATGTAGTTATATTCCGATACCCCAAGAATCCGTCAGTAATTTATATTAAACGAATTATTGGATTGCCTGGCGAAAACATTAAGATTATTGATGGCAAGGTTGAAGTTGCCGATCATGGGAGTGATCAGTACAACATTATAGACGAAAATTATTTATCACTTGGAGCAAAAACAGAAACTAACTTAGTTGAAAATGATCAACCTGGTTCTGGATTTAAAATAGCGCTTCAAGAAAATGAATTCTTTGTTCTCGGTGACAATCGTGATCATTCATCGGACTCTCGCGAATGGGGGGTATTGCCCAGAGCAAATATCATTGGTCGGGTATGGCTGACTGTCACACCATTGGATAAATTAAATTTTTGGGGAGTTCATAAGTATATTACAGAAGAAGCAAAATAATTTTGATCTATCATTTTAAAATTGTTTAAGAACTCTTCACTACCGATTTTAAGCGATTGCTTAAAATCGGTAGTATTTTAGAAACTATTTTTCAATTATGTCGATAAAAATTGGAGTACCGGTATAGGGGAATTTATCCCTTATTCGATTTTCGAGATAGCGCAAATGAGAGAAATGGACCCTACTCTTGTTTCTAACTTTCATTTTAAAAATTGGCGGATTAGTTTTTTCTTGATAGAGGGAAAAATTTGCTGGCAATTGAGGGTTAGACATTTTTGCTTCTGTGATGATTTCGGCTAGCTCATTTTCATCAATCTCCACGAATCTTTCTTTGTAAATTTCAATAATTTTTTTGAGCAATATTTTTAAATTGTTCTTTTCCTTTGCTGAAATAAAAATTACCGGTACGTATGGTAAAAATGCCAAATCATTTTGAAGCTGATGAATAAATTTTGCCATTTTTTCTTTCTTCTTTTTTTCATCAAGGTTATCCCAAATATCAAATTTATTAATAGCCACAATTATTGATTTTCCTTCATCTTTAGCGATTCCAGCAATATGGGCATCTTGGTTTGTAAGCCCTTCTTCTGCGTCTATCACGATAATTACTACTTGTGATTTTTTTAGAGAACTAACAGCTCGTAAAACAGAAAATTTTTCGATTCCCTGCTCAATTTTTCCTCTTTTTCTTATTCCTGCAGTATCAACTATTTTAATTTTTTTATCGGCAAAGTTTACAATTTCGTCTACTGTATCACGAGTTGTCCCAGGGACGGCCGAGACAATTGACTTTTCTCTATTTGACAAAGAGTTTAAGAGTGTTGACTTTCCAACATTCTGGCGGCCAAAAATTGCCACATTTATAATTTCTTCCTCTTTTTCTACTGTCAGATCGATATTTGAAGTAAGATTAAAGGTTAAAATGTCCAAAAAATCTCCAACATTCCGTCCAGAAATTGCCGATAAAAAATGCGGATTGCCAAAACCCAGGGAGAGAATTTCTTTGCTGGTAATTTCCATGTTTTGGTTGTCGGTTTTATTTGCGACCAAAAGAATACTTTTTTTGCTTTGATGAAGAAGTTTGGCGATTTTCCGGTCGAAATCATTTACTTTATTGACATCAACTAAAAAAACAATTATCTTTGCCTCGGAAATTGCCGATATTACTGCTTTTTTTGTTTCTTCCGCAAAAGGGTCAATTTTATCATTTTCAAAAAGTCCGGCGCAATCAACTGCAATAAAACTTTTTCCGCACCAATTGACATTTTCGTATATTCGATCGCGGGTTGTTCCAGATATCTCTGATTCAATCGCTTTTCTCTTCCCGCAAAGACGATTAAAAAAGGTCGACTTGCCAACATTCGGCCGACCAACAATCGCGACAATCGGTTTTTGATATTTTCTATTCATCGATTTGTTGTTATTATTGAAATGAGGTGACTTAATAAAATCACATCATATGTTTAAGGTTTTGTCGCTCGCTCTTACCAAATTTCTAGGCACTTTTGCCCCGATCGTTGTTGGGACAGCGCTTGCGACCTGCCTCGCCGGCAAGGCGGGCCGTCGAAATTTGGCAAGAGCTCGCTCATTATTAATTCAAATATATTATACAATAAAATCATTAATTTTTCAACGATGTCTATTAAATTTTGCGCAATTACACCGCATCCACCAATAATAATTCCTGAAGTTGGCAAGGAAAATTTGCCGGCGGCAAAAAAAACGATTTTGGCGATGGAGAAACTGGGCGAGGAATTTGCCAAGGCGGAAATTGAGACAGCAATCATTATTTCACCCCATGCTCAACTTTTATCTAAATCAATGGTAATCTTTGCGCCAGAGAAATTTGTCGGTGATTTTTCTGAGTTCGGGGCGGAAAAAGTTAGTTTTGAATTTGGAGCTGATGATCTCTTGGCCGAAAAAATAGTTAATAATTGCCATGATAAAGAAATTCCGATCGAATATATTACCAAAAAAATTCTACTTGATCATGGCGCAATGGTGCCGCTTTATTATTTGACAAAAAACATAACAAGGCCGATAAAAATTATTGAAATTGGCTTTTCTACTCTTTCAAAAGTTCAGCATCAGGAATTTGGCAGAGCAATTGCCGAAGTTACTGAAAAGTCAAATGAAAGAGTTGCAATAATTGCCAGCGGTGATATGTCCCATCGAATTTTTGACAATTATTATTCCGATTATGGCAAAAAGTTTGACAAAAAAATTGTTGATATTATTAAATTGTCGAACTTTGAAAAAATTATCGATATTGACGACGAACTTATTGAACTTGCCGGCGAATGTGGCTATCGCTCGTTATTAATAATCTCTGGAATTTTGTTTGAAAAAAAATATATAGCAAAACTTTTTTCTTATGAAGCCCCGTTTGGAGTTGGCTATTTAATGGCAGAGATTGAGATAAAAAAATGAACTATGCAAGTTGAGGTGATTGTTGAAACTAGGACTTTTGGTAAGGGGATTTTTACTTATGGTGTTTCAGAGGAACTGACCGACAAAATTGAAGTTGGTTCTATTGTTGATGTGCCGTTTGGAAAAAAGAAAATTCGGGGAATAGTTTCAGAAATTCAAAAATCAAAATTCAAAAATCAACCCGTCTCGCTCGGCGTGAGCCGAGGTGGAAATGACAATTTTAAAGTTAAAAATGTTAATGCCATAGGAAATTTTATAATTCCAGAGCTGTATATCAAAGTCGCCAAATGGGTTTCAGAGTATTATTTGTGTTCGTTAGGGGAAGCGATTTCGTTGTTCTTACCACCCGAATTTAAAAATCCAAGAAACAAGAAATCCTTCGATAAACTCATGACCCCTTCGGGGCAAGAAACAATAATCAAACAAATCCCAAATTTCAAATCTCAAATCCCAAAACTAAACAAGCTCTCCACCAGCCAACAAAGTATTTTTGAAAAATTGTCAAAACAACTTTCGTTAAACGATAAAAAACCGGCGCTAATTTTTGGTGTTACCGGATCAGGAAAAACCGAAATTTATTTATACCTGGCAAAAAAAACAATCGAAATGGGGAAAAGCGTTGTGCTTTTAGTTCCGGAAATAATTCTTACGCCACAAAATGTCGAGCGATTTCTGGAAATTTTTCCGGAAGAAGTTTGCCTTATGCACTCAAATTTGTCAAAATCAGAACGATTTTTCTGCTGGCAAGATTTTTATACAGGTAAAAAGAAAATAATTATTGGCCCCAGGAGTGCACTTTTGGTGCCAACAAAAAATCTTGGGCTGATTATTATTGATGAAGAGCAGGAAGAGTCCTATAAACAGGAACAAAATCCGCGATATGATGCAGTAATTTTAGCAGAGAAAATTGCCAAAGAATTAAATGCATTTTTAGTTTTTGGTAGTGCAACTCCGCGAATTGAAACATTTTACAAAACAAAGATCGGCGAATTTAATTTATTTGAACTAAAAGGTCGTCACCACGCACTAACCTTGCCGACAGCCGAAGTGGTTGATTTAAAAGATGAGTCGCAATCAGGAAATTTGTCGCCAATTTCCGAAAAACTAAAAGCATCGATAACTCAAGCACTAAAAAACAAAGAACAAGTTTTGCTTTTTATTAATCGACGCGGAATGTCAACATATATTTCTTGTCGAGATTGCGGAGAGGTAATACTTTGTAATAACTGTGAAGTTCCTTTGGTTTATCATTTTGATCAAAGTGGCGATTTCTTCTCCTGCCATCACTGTGAAAAAGTGTCTCCTGTACCGAAATTTTGCCCGAGTTGCAAAGGGCTAAAGATAAAATATTTTGGCTCCGGTGTTGAAAAAATTGAAAGTGAAATAATAAAACTTTTTCCAAAAGCACGAGTAATTCGCATTGACTCAAAAGTATTACGAAATCATACAGAGTATGAAAAATTTTACTCTGATTTTAAAAATCACAAATTTGATATTGTGATCGGAACGCAAATTCTAGCTAAAGGTTTTGATATTCCAAATGTTTCTTTGGTCGGAATTATTTCTGCCGATGTTGGACTTCATTTACCATATTTCAGGGCTTCGGAAAAAATTTTTCGCTTGCTAACTCAAGTTTCCGGTAGAAGTGGAAGACGGGAAAAATCGGGGCGAACAATAATTCAATCATATTGGCCTAATTCTTTGCCAGTTAAATATGCCGCAAATCACGATTTTATCGGTTTTTATAATCAGGAAATTGAAAAACGATTGAAAAAAAATTATCCACCGAAAAGCCGCATCATACGAGTTTTGTCAGAAGGCAGAATACAGAATACAGCCAGACAAAAAATCGAAAAATTAGCAGTTGATTTAAAAAAAGAAGGCCTTGATTTTCTTGGTCCGGGAGTTTGTTTTTTTCATCGCTTAAATGGAAAATATCGCTCTCAAATTTTAATAAAAATTGCTAAATTACCAGACGAAAGAATAAGCAAAATTTTTTCCAACTATCAAAAACTATTTTGGGATGTTGATGCCATTGATTTGTTATAAATGCTTAGTGTTTTGTTTTTTGACATAGATATTCGTCGATCGACGAATATCTATGTCAAAAGAAATTAAAATGCAACGCTTTTAATTTGGGATAATTATTGCTATAATTTAGGTATGGAAAAAGATAAAACAAATTCCAAACAAACAATTTTAGTTACTGGTGGGGCTGGATATATCGGTTCACATACAGTAAAAGAGTTAATTAAAAACGATTTTAATGTCGTCGTCGTTGACTCGCTAGAATCGGGTCATCTTTGGGCGATTGATAAAAAAGCCAAGTTTGAAAAACTTGATCTCTGTAATATCCAAGCATTAAAAAGGGTTTTTGAGAAATACTCACCAATTGCTGTCATTGATTTTGCCGCTTATCTTGCAGTTGGCGAATCGATGGAAAATCCAAAAAAGTATTTTCGAAATAATGTTGAAAATTTTATTAATATTCTTGAAGTGATGAAAGAATATGACTGCAAATTTTTAATAAAATCATCAACAGCTGCTGTTTATGGCAACCCAAGAGATGATAATGATATTCCATGGAACGAGGACTTTATTGAAAAATATCATCTTAAAAAATCGGCTCTTTTATCTGGAAAATGGGAAACTTTTGATGCTGAAGGTGAGGATTTTTTTAAAAAATTTCTTGATTTTTATGAAAAAAAGTATTCCAAACAGTTAATACTAAAATTATCAAAAATTGAAATCGAAAAACTTCGAATCCCAATGTCAATCTATGGCGTAACTAAACTTCTTGATGAAATTGTTATGAAAAAGTATGATAAATTATTTGGAATAAAATCAGTTGCACTCAGATATTTTAATGTTTGTGGAGCGGATCCTAATGGGGAGCTTGGTGATGCCAAGCTGAAACCGACAAATTTAATGTCCTTGGCAATTGCTCAACTTCTTGGAGAAATTAAAGAACTTTCGGTTTTCGGCAGTGATTATCCAACACCGGATGGTACTGGCGTTCGCGATTATATTCACCCAAGTGATTTAGCTACAGCGCACGTCGTTGCATTGAAATATATTATTGACAAGAAAAAATCAGATGTTTTTAATTTGGCAACCGGCAAGGGAAGTAGCGTTCTCGAAGTAATTTCCGAAGTTGAAAAAGTTGCCGGCAAAAAAGTTAAATTTAAAATTATTGGTCGCAGAAGTGGTGATCCGGCAATTTCAATTGCCGACCCGTCAAAAGTAAAAAATGTTTTGCATTGGAGAACAAAATATTCGCTTAATGATATGGCAATAACCGCATGGAATTTTGCCAGAAAAAGAAAAAATTAAAATGAAAAAATTGGAAATCTTAACTGATCCAAACCCTATTTTAAGAGAAGTGGCAAAAGATGTCACATCTTTTGATGGTGAATTCCAAGAATTAATCGACAATATGATATATACGATGAGAAATTCCGACGGAATTGGCCTTGCAGCTCCGCAGGTCGGAGAACTGAAAAATATCATTGTCGCTGAGTTTGAAGTTGATGATGATTCAAGCGATAAATTTCCTTTATCTGTAGTTGTGAACCCAAAAATCGAAAATATTTCAGAAGAGAAATTGATGATGATGGAAGGTTGTCTGTCTTTCCCCGGGAAAGAGATGTTTATTAAGCGTCCGAAAAAAATAAAAATCAGAGGACTTGATCGCTGGGGAAAATCGCTTGCTTTTGAATGCGACAATCTTCTTTCACGAGTGCTTCAACATGAAAATGACCATTTAAATGGCGTGCTAATGATCGATTATATTAAGCCGATAAAGACAATTTTCGTCGGCAACGGATCACTGGGTGTTCCTGCAATTGAGAGAATGAAATTTGATCCTCAATTTAACTTGATTGCCGTGGTATGTTCGATTAATAAATCAAAGACAAGTAAGGGTAATTTTTATCAAACAGAAATCGAAAAAATTTCAGAAAAATTAAAGATACCACAAATTAAAGTTTCCGATATAAACAACGAGAGGTCTTTATCGCTTATTAAAAAATACCAGCCAGAACTAATTATTGTTGCTGATTATAATCAAATTTTATCAGAAGGATTAATAAAAATTCCAAAATTTGGGATATTAAATATTCATCCATCTCTTCTGCCAAAATATCGCGGCCCATCACCTATTGTTTCTGCAGTCCTTGCCGGTGAGAAGAAAACCGGTGTATCAATAATCAAAATTAACAACAAAATCGATGCCGGAGAGATTTTGTCACAGATTGAAGTCAGAATTAAAAAGAACGATACATCAAAAAACTTAAAAAAGTCGCTAGCAATTATTGGTGCAGCACTTTTAACCGAAACCGTACCTTATTTGATTGCCGGTGAGATTGTTCCTGTTGTTCAGAACGAAAAATATGCAACGACTACAAAAAGATTTCAAAAAAGCGACGGTAAAATTTCCGGCAAAGAATCAAAGGAGATGATCGATAGAATGGTCAGGGCATTTTATCCTTGGCCTGGTGTTTATCAGGAAATTAAGGGAAAGAAAGTTTTTATCACCAAAACCCATATTGATAAAAGCGAAGAACTATTTATTGATATGGTGAAACCGGAGGGTAAAAAAGAGATGAGTTATAAAGATTTCCTAAATGGTTATCGAATCGAACTGTTACAAACAGTTGACAAATAGCATTGGTTTTTGTTAGAATAAAAATGTAATAAATTAATTATTGAAAAGGATGCTAAAAATCCGACTTACCAGAATTGGCAAAAGTCATTCCCCGATTTATCGGTTAGTTGTTGCTGAAAAATCTCGTGGTGTTAAACGGGAATATATTGAGATACTCGGAGTTTATGATCCTTGCAATAAAGAGAATAAATTCAGCGCCAAAAAAGAGCGAGTGAATTTTTGGTTAGGACTGGGGGCGCAGCCATCAACTACTGCAAATAATTTACTTTGCGATTATGATATTTTGCCAAAAAATAAAAAAGTTAAAATTGTTTTTGCTAAATCAGAAAAAAAGAAAAAAACAAAAGAATCCGCAACTATTGAGGAGAAAAAATCAGTCGATCAATCAGAATCAATCGAAATAGAAGATAATCCTAAAGAAAGTGGCAAAGAAATGGCGCAAGAATTGTCGGAGACCGAGTCGGACGAGGAAGCGAAAGAAAAAGTTATAAGTGGGGCAGAAACCACAAATCAAGAAAGTTCATAATAATAGTTATTTAGATTTACATTAATGAAAGGAGTAGCATGGCAGAATTGACTGATCAGGGATTTGTTGAAATGGTTGTCAAAGCAATTGTTGACAATCCGGATGCGGTTTCAACCAAAAGAACCGTTGACGAAATGGGCGTTTTGGTTGAATTAACAGTTAGCCCTGATGATATGGGCAAAATTATTGGTAAAGAAGGTCGAACTGCAAAAGCGATCAGAACATTGCTCCGAGTTTTCGGCGCTAAAAATAATGCAAGAATCAATCTAAAGATTGTTGAGCCGGAAGGGTCAACTCGCCCAGAAAGAAGAGAACGACCAGAAGAACCATCAGAAGAACCAAAAGAGAAAAAAGCAGAAGAAGTTGAAAAAACCGAAGAGTCCGAAAAGGTTGAAGATGTTCCAACTGATGTTCTTGCCTAATTGGTTTTAATCTATAAAATAGATAAATGCCACATACATTTTTAGTTGTGGCATTTTCTATAACAATATATTTTTATGAGATTTGATATTATTACGCTTTTTCCAGAAATGTTTAATGGTTCTTTATCAGAGAGTATTCTTAAACATGCAAAAGAAAAAGGTTTGATCGAAATTAATTTTCATCAACTTCGCGATTTTGCAACCGATAAACACAAATCTGTCGACGATACTCCTTGCGGAGGGGGTAAGGGGATGGTGCTTCGCGTCGACATTATCGACCGCGCAATTTCTAATGTCAAATTTCTAATTTCTAAAAGTCCGCAAACTACTAACCGCAAACTGCGAACTGTTTTATTGTCGCCTAGCGGAAAGCGATTTGATCAAGATATCGCCAAAGGGCTTACAAAGTATGACAACATCATACTAATTTGCGGACATTATGAAGGATTTGATGAACGAGTTCGCGATTTAGTTGACGAGGAAATTTCTATCGGCGATTTTGTTTTAACCGGCGGTGAAATTCCGGCGATGGCGATTGTTGATGCCGTTTCTCGTCTTGTTCCTGGAGTTTTAGCCGAAAATTCAGCTGATGACGAATCATTTATGGAAAAAAATTCTGCTGGAAAATATCTTTTAGAATATCCACAATACACCAGACCGATAGATTATAAAGGCAAAAAGGTACCAGAGGTTTTACTTTCAGGCAATCACGCGAAAATAGAAAAATGGCGGGAGGAAAGAAGAATAGAGAATAGAGAATAGAGAATGGTGTTTGTCATTGTGAAACCAATTAGGACGAAGCAATCTTTTTTGTAAATGTAAAAGCCAGCCCGAGGACTGGCGAAGATGGCGTTGGCGCGTCTCGAATGTGCAAGGCACATTCAAAGACGCATTTACCACCTTATCAGAAGTAAAAAGAATTTGTCAAGAGCTGCAAAAAGAGAGGCAAAAAAACGAAATGACCGCCAATTGGCGGCCGATGAGTGCTGAGGAATCAGTTCCCGCAAAAGTTATCCGTGCCTAGTCACCGCACGTCCAACCCCTGGAAACCTATCCTCATTATTAATGGTATCAAACATTTGTGGAATTGTCAATACTTACTATCCCTGAAAATATTAAAAATATCCAGTCCAGCAAATGATAATTCGACTACTGAAATATCGCAACAAAAAATATTAAAAGAAGATGTCGAAATTCAATTTAAAATCAAATTTTAAACCAACCGGCGACCAGCCGAAGGCGATTTTAAAGTTGACGGAAAATTTAAAGAAAGGCGTCAAGCACCAGACACTTCTTGGCGTTACCGGCTCGGGAAAAACATTTACTATCGCCAATGTTATCAACAATATTCAAAAGCCGACTTTAGTTATTGCTCACAACAAGACACTGGCGGCACAGCTCGCCGATGAATTTCAGCAATTTTTTCCCGAAAACTCGGTCAATTATTTTGTTTCATATTACGATTATTATCAGCCGGAGGCCTATATTCCGTCGTCCGACACTTATATTGAAAAGGATTCATCGATCAATGATGAGATTGATCGTTTGCGTCATGCGGCGACACAAGCTCTTCTCAGGCGAAAAGATGTAATAATCGTCGCTTCAGTTTCCTGTATTTATGGCATCGGTTCGCCGAAAAATTATCAATCACAAGTTTTAACTTTTGAGACAGGAAAAAAATATGGTCGAAAGGAAATTCTCGAAAAATTGACTGCTCTTCAGTATGAAAGGAATGATTTCGACTTACGTCGCGGTAATTTTCGAGTTAAAGGCGAGACAATTGAAATTTTTCCAGCATATACTGATTTCAGTTTTAAAATTGTTTTTTTTGCCGACGAAGTTGAAAGTATTTCTGCCGTTGATTCAATCTCTGGAAAATCAAAAGATAAATTAAAAGAACTGGAAATTTTTCCAGCAAAACATTTTGTTACCTCGGATATTGACATTGAAAGCCTAGTTTTAGAGATAAAAAATGATTTAAAAAAACAAATAAACTTTTTCAAAAAGTCAGGCAAATTAATTGAGGCGCAGCGAATCGAAGAAAGAGTCAATTTTGATATAGAAATGCTGCAGGAAACTGGGTATTGCAACGGAATTGAGAATTATTCTCGCTATTTTGATCAGCGAAAAGCTGGTGATCCACCGAGCACTTTAATTGATTTTTTTCCCGTCTCGCCTATCGCAAGCCGAGGTAGACCTGAAAATTTTCTACTTATTGTTGATGAATCTCACATAACTATTCCACAAATTAGGGGAATGTATGCGGGGGACAAAAGTCGAAAGGAAACATTAGTTAATTTTGGTTTTCGGCTTCCCTCGGCAATTGATAATCGACCGCTAAAATTTCCAGAATTTTATCAGAAAATTAACCAAGTGATCTTTTCATCAGCAACACCTGATGACTACGAAATCGAGTTGTCAACCAAAAACAACAAAGTAGGAAATCGTAATACAAAGTATGATGGTGTAATTGAGCAGTTAATTCGACCAACTGGTGTTGTTGATCCGGAAATATCCATTCGCAAAACAGAAAATCAGATTCTTGATCTAATTTCAGAAATCGAAAAAAATATCTCGAATAGCGAAAGAACCCTAGTTGCGACTTTAACAAAACGAATGGCAGAAGATTTGAGTGATTTTTTAGAGGAAAAAAAGATAAAAGTTGCATATATTCATTCAGATATTGTCACATTGGAACGGGCAAAAATTATAAGGGATTTGCGTCTTGGTAAATATGATGTTCTTGTGGGGATTAATCTATTGCGAGAGGGGATTGATCTTCCAGAAGTTTCAACCGTTGCAATTCTTGATGCCGACAAGGAAGGATTTTTACGAGGCAAAACTGCTTTAATTCAGACAATCGGCAGAGCAGCGCGGCATATAAATGGACGAGTTATTATGTATGCCGATCGCCAAACGGAAGCGATGAAAGTAGCGATCATAGAAACTAATCGTCGACGAAAAGCTCAAATTAATTATAATTTGAAAAATCATATTATGCCAAAATCAACAGCCAGAAGCATTCAAAAGGAAAGGGAAGAACTGGTAGATGATTATATAGAAATTCCAAAAACGGAAAAAACTCGATTAATTCGAGATCTTAGAAAAAAAATGGAGCTGGCTGCACTTAATTTAGAATTTGAAAAAGCCGCCAAACTGCGTGATGAAATAATTTTAATCGAAGGAAAATAATCAAAAGTTGACTTTTTACTATTATCTGATAGAATTAAAATCTGGAGGAGAAAAATGAACACAAGTGAAATTAAAAAAATATTTCAAACGATTCAGAAGAATTTTCATTGTCCTAGTTGCGGAAGCAGTTATTCTTATAGCGATATTCATTTGATTAACTTCTCGGGAAACATCTGTTTTTTGCGCTTGATTTGTAGTTGTCAAACACCAGTTTTAGCTTCTGTCGCAGTGGCAAGCCCCAAAGAGTCAAATCAAATTGAGTCAAAAATAGAAACCAATGAATTGCTTGAAGCTATGGAGGCAATTGATAAAATCAGTTCAATTAACGAATTAATTAATAAAAAATGACAGAAGAATATAATTTAACTGCATCTGTTCGTAAAAGCGAAAAAGCCAAGGTCTTGCGCCAAGGCGGACAACTCCCAGCGGTAGTATATGGCAATGATTTTGAAAATCAAAATATTTCACTTGTTGCCAAAAATTTTAACAAAATATTTGCAATAGCGGGAGAATCAAGCTTGATAGATCTTTCAATTGATAATATTACTCCTATAAAAGTGTTAGTCCACGATTATCAAATTAATCCAGTAACCAGTGAAATTATTCATGTTGATTTTTATAAAGTAAATATGAGAGAAAAAATCAAAACCGAAATCCCAATTAAAGAAGTCGGTGAATCATCAGCAGTATTGGATCTTGAGGGGACATTGGTCACGAATCGCGACTCAATAGAAGTTGAATGTTTGCCATCCGATTTGGTTCATGAAATTGAAGTTGATATATCGATTTTAAAAACATTTGATGATGTCATTCATATTTCTGATTTAAAAATTCCTGCCAGTATTGAAGTTCTAAATGATCCAGAGGAAGTTGTTTTCTTAATCCAGCCGCCACGAAGCGAAGAGGAATTAGCTGAACTTGAAGAAAAACCGGTGGAAAAAGTCGAAGAAGTTGAAGTAGAGGGCGAAAAGAAAGAAGAAGAAGTAGCTGAAGATGACAACGCTGAAGCACCAGTTGAAGAAAACAAAGAATAATTTTTTCTAGAAATATTAAAATTCCCACCCATAGAGAATGGAAATTTTAATTATAACAGGACTTACGCAAAGGAGTTCAAGCTTTAGCTTGTTTGGAAGCACGCTGAAGCGTGGACTCCATTGTTTTGCGTAAGTCCTGTTATAATTTACTTATTTCGGACAAAAGTAACATTACTGCATCGTATTTCGGACGGATTATGTTCTTGGATTCTTTGAAATGCAGACGTTTCCACTTGTTTTCTAATTTCTTTTTTACTGACTTTGCCGCTTCAATCGGAGTTAATTTTCCCACAACCAGAGTGGCATAAAACAAACCCGGCAACATATCGAAATTGCAAATCGCGTCGGCGTCAGAAATAATTTTTTCTTCAATCGTGTTTCTTTTAGCACCAACTGATTGACGGTGGTTTTTAATGCATTTTAGAATCAGCTTAATTTTGTTTTGATCGCAATATTCTTTGTTTAAAAATTCTTTTGCAATTTTAGCAGAGCTTAAATGATGATCTTTTCGACCATAAATTATCGACCCAATATCATGAAGCCAAGCAGAAAGCAGAATTATTTCCAAATCACCTCCGATTTTCTTTTGCAAAAATTTACAGTGTCCGACCATTGGCAAAAAATGTTCAACGAAAGGACCATAGCCATAAACACTTGTTGGCTTTCTACACTCTTTTTCAACAAATTCTCTAGCTTTTTTGATGATATTTTTACTCATAGTTTTATCTCTCCCGTACTAATTTTTAACAAAACATCGATAATTTGCTTTTTTTCTGCTTTCATCACACGCTCGCATAGTTTTTCCGGTGCGTCATCAGCAAAAACTGGAACCCGAATTTGTGCCAAAATTTTTCCTGTGTCATAATCTGCGTCAACCAGATGAACAGTTGCTCCGCTTTCAGTTTCTTTTGATTCTAATACGGTTTTATGGACATTCATGCCATACATCCCATCTCCGCCGAATTTTGGCAAAAGTGCAGGATGAGTGTTTATGATTTTTCCTTTGTGATCCGAAAGGGTAATGGGACCAATTTTTTTCATATACCCAGCGAGAAAAACAATATTAACATTATTATCCTTAATTATTTTTGACATTGCTTGATCTAATTTTTGTGGGTCAGAGTGGGTGACACTACTCAAATGAAAAAAGGGGATATTGTGTTTTTTTGCTCTTTCTCCCGCGATTGATTTGCTGTTGTTACTGATAACAAAAAGGATTTTTCCATTTAAATCCCTTGATTTATAAGCATCAATTATCGCCTGAAGAACTGTTCCGTTTCCTGAAGCCAAAACTCCAATAGTAAGCGGATTTTTTTTATTTTTTCTTGACATATATCTTCGCGCTCCTTTCACTTACAATATAGCTGAAATTCTGTTAAAATCATAGCGTATGAAAAGTTTTTTTATAGAAGTGCTTGGCTGTCAGCAAAATGAATATGATGCGGCTAAATTGTCGGCAGAATTACATTTGGCTGGTTTTTGTGAAGTTGAAAATCCGAAGGAAGCGAAATATATATTTATTTTGGCTTGTTCTGTTCGCCAAACAGCAGTTGATCGGATTTTTGGTCGGATCAGAAACTGGAAGGATAAAAAAATTTTTATCACTGGATGTGTTTTGGACGATGATAGGAAAAATTTTTCTGAAAAGGGTGTAGTATATTTTTCTGATTCTGAAGAATTTAAGCAAATATCTGGATTGAAATTAAAAAACAATTTAGCAGTTCAGCAATTTAACGATAATGTTTTCTATATTCCAATAATGTCCGGCTGCAATAACTTTTGCTCCTATTGCGTTGTTCCTTACACTCGTGGACGGGAAAAATCACGGTCAATAGATGAGATTCTTTTTGAGGCAAAGAGAATAATATTTCACTTCTCTACTGCGCAGCCCGCCTGCGACTCGACTGAGCTCGCCGAAGTCCGGCGAGGCAGGTATGGAAGTGAAAAACCAGAAGTAATTTTGCTTGGACAAAATGTGAACTCGTATGAATTTGGGTTTGTAGAACTACTAAAAAAGATAAATGATTTGTCTGGCGATTTCCAAATCTCTTTTCTTTCAAATCATCCAAAAGATATGACTGATGATATAATTGAGGCAGTTGCAAAGTTACCTAAAATAAAAAAAGAGGTTCATTTACCATTGCAATCGGGGTCAGATAGGATTCTAAAATTAATGAATCGCCCGTATGATTCAAAACAATATCTGAAACTTGCCCAAAAGCTTACAGCTTATAACTTACAGCTTACAACTGATATAATTGTCGGCTTTCCCGGTGAAACAGAGAGTGATTTTCAAAAAACAGTCAACCTTTGTAAAAAAGTCGGCTTCAAATTAGCATACATTAATAAATACTCGCCGCGAAAGGGAACAGCGGCATATAAACTCAGTGATCCTATCCCATGGAAGGAAAAACAGCGGAAATGGCGAATACTAAATGAATTAATTAATAAAAAATAGTGCAAGTACTTGACAAGATTTTCGGGATTTGATAATGTTAAATTGCCGTACTGGGTGGAAGTCGTCGGTGCAAAGTGCCGGCACCGGCGCAACATGGCCCTTGGGTCGGCGGTGGAGGCACTGTAACTGCTGACTCTGTGGATGTTGGGACGTCCGCTGTTGCGTACTCCGGTCGGGCGCTGCAACGCCCGACCGGAGGTCTGCAAACTCTTGAGCGCTTACTCTTGATTCTTGCTTCGCCGGGTGGCAATCGCCACCCGGTTTTTCTTTTTAAACAAGCTAAAGCTTGGACTCCAGTCGGGAATTAATAATTTTCATTGGATTTATTGAGATCAAGTATTTTAATTGTTTTTTATTAATTGTTTTGTCAAGAACTAATCCGTAACATAGTGGAATAAACGACGAAAATGAAGCAAAGCCGGTATTTTTTGGGCGAGGAATTGGCGCATAATCGGAGGCGATGCAATCAATTATTCCATCACTCAACCCTTTTCTTAGTGCCGATATGTCGCCTATATTTCCAAGCGGCGGATTAACCTGATGATTTTCAAACTCATTTGAATAATAGAGGTGATGAGGTGTAACTTCGCAAGTGATTTTTAGGCCATTTTTTTTTGCCTTTGAAATTATTTTAACCGACTCTTTTTTGCTAATGTGCTGAATATGAAGATGTCCAGCTCCAGCTTCTGAATATACCGAAATATACTTTTCGAGCATTTTAACTTCCGGTTCAAGATGAGCCAAAACTAAAACATCTTTTTTAAAAATATACTTTAAAATATCCAAGTCGTCCAAACAATTCCCGTCATTAGAAAAACCGATGACAATTTTTTTTAATTTATCAACATCAGCCGGAGTTTTTCCATTTCTGCCAATTGTCATCGCCGAAGTAAAATATACCATTTTTGCAAACCTGCCACAACGTTTTTTATAGTCGAGAATTTTTTCCACCGAATCAAGACAGTCCAAAGTATTTGGCATTGCGACAACTTTTGAAATTCCTGCATCTCTTGCCAATTTCAAATGCTCTTGCGGATTTTCCCGCAAGTGGGCGTGGAGATCAATAATTTCGAATCCCAAGTCAATCATTTTTTGAGTTTAAACTCTTTTGCGAGTTCGTCTATTTTCATTTTCTCTATTTCACCATTTTTATAATTTAAGCGAACAGAAAAGTTTTCAGTGTCTTTTTCTTTGTCGCCAACAACTATACAAAGAGGTACTTTTGCCAGTTCGGAGTCACGGATTTTTTTGCCAACGGTTTCATTTCTATCGTCAATCTCAATTCGCGAATCTGGAATTTTCTCCAAAATTTTTTTTCTAGCATTTTTAGCATATTCTAAATGTTTGTCGGCGACAGGAATAATTTGAATTTGAACCGGCGATAACCAAATGGGAAGTTTGCCGGCAGTATGTTCTAAAAGTATGCCAATAAATCGCTCAATCGCGCCAAAAACCACTCGATGAATCATAACTGGAGTTTTTGATGATCCGTTTTCAGAAATATATTCTAAGCTAAATCGCTCTGGCATTGCAAAATCAAGTTGAATTGTTGCTGTTTGCCAGGTTCTGCCGATTGTGTCTTCAATATGAAAGTCAATTTTTGGTCCATAAAAAGCGCCGTCGCCCTCGTTTAATTTATATTCAACTTTTTTCTTTTTAAGAACATTCTCGAGCGCTTTTTCAGCTACATTCCAATTTTCATCAGAGCCGATCGAACCTTCCGTTGGCCTTGTTGAAAGCTCCAAATGATATTTCAAGCCAAGGCGATTATACATTTTTTCAACAAGATCAATAACATTGGTTACTTCTGACTCAATTTGTTCCGGCATGCAAAAAATATGAGCGTCATCTTGATGAAAAGCCCTAACACGCAAAAGACCGTGCAAAACACCGGCAAGTTCGTGACGATGCACTAACCCAACTTCAGCAATTTTCAGTGGAAATTCTCTGTAAGAATGAAGCTTTTCTTTGTAAAATAATATCGCGCCGGGACAGTTCATTGGCTTGACGGCAAAATCACGATCATCAATTTTTGTAAAATACATATTTTCTTTATAGTGGTCCCAATGTCCGGATTTCTCCCAGAGTTCACGGGCCAAAATTATCGGAGTTTTAATTTCCTGATATCCAGCAATGGTATGTTCTTTGCGCCACCAGTCGAGAAGCAGATTCCAAAGAATCACTCCCTTTGGATGCCAAAAGGGAAATCCTGGGGCTTCCTCGTGAAATGAAAATAAATTAAGTTCGCGCCCGAGTTTTCGATGATCGCGCTTCTCGGCTTCTTGTAATACTTCCTCATACTTTTTTAATTCAGCTTTGGTCTCAAAAGCTAGACCGTAAATTCGCTGAAGCATTTTATTTTTTTCACTGCCTTTCCAATAAGCGCCGGCAATTTTATCCAGTTTCCAGCCAACTTTTTTTAATTCAGAAGTATCTTCGACATGCGGACCTTTGCAGAGATCGATAAAATTGCCAAGTTTGTAAATTGTCATCTTGTCTTCAGTGAGATCTTTTACCAGTTCTTTTTTGTATAATTGATTGTTAAATTGTTGTATTGCTGATTTGTTGTCGAGTTCATTTTTTTCAAATTTCAAATCGGATGAAATAATTTTTCTCATCTTTTCTTCCAGAATCGGCAAATCCTCCGGAATCAAAGTTCGTGGCAGGTCAAAGTCGTAATAAAAACCATTTTCAATTGCCGGCCCGATTCCCAATTTTGCTTCGGGAAACATCTCCAAAACCGCCGCAGCCATTACATGCGAAAGCGAATGGCGAATTGTTTCGATTTGATATTTTTTTTCCATTTCTCTCCTTTAATTAAATCATAGCAAAAAAAACAAAAAAAGTGTATTTTTGATTTTACATTGTGGCAATTATTTGTTACTCTTAAGCAGAGGTGATGATGAGTGCTAAGCAAACCAGAAACAAAAGATATTATTGATTTTGTCCTCAGCGAGATGATTCGCAATAACTGGATGCTTATTAAGATCAGTTTTACTCAAAGGCAACTTAATGTTTCGGATGCTACCGGGTATGTTCTTTTTCCATTAGCTGGTAAGTTCGAGAGATTTGCCGAAGAAGTCGCCAAAATGGCAGACATTACAGAAAGCAACATGGTAGGCGAGATCAAATATTGGATTGATGAAGAAAAAGACATATTCGAAACATTTTTAGTAGAACTTATCGGTGACGGAAATCCAACGATTGAAATTTCTCGAAACAGGAAAAACTTTGTGCCAAAAACCTATTTTAGGTCTTTTGCCCCAACTAGCGGTCGGCAACCCGCTTATGCATAACTATTTCTACTTCGGGCGCTTGCTCGGAGTTTTTTATTGATAAAAACATGGGGTTTTGATATTATCAATTCATATTGCGCCCATAGCTCAGTTGGTTACCTGCCCGCCACATGAGCCTGTAGCTCAGTTGGTTAGAGCGCGTCGTTGACATCGACGAGGTCTGCAGTTCAAGTCTGCACAGGCTCACCATGTTTTGTGTGTAATGCTGACTATAAAATGTTGGATTATAAATCAAAAACTCCATCGAATTTTCGAGGGAGTTTTTGTAGGCAGCGTGTTTGATTGCTGAGATGCTGAAATCCACCAAAGGCGGACGGATAAATTCAGCATGACAATTTTATTTTTTTGAATTAAATCTCATTTTGCCGATTTTGTTTTGATTGTCACTTTTTTTGGTTTCTTTTCCTCGACTTTTGGCACGACAATTGTCAAGACGCCGTGTTTCATCTCGGCTTCGGCTTTTTCAGCGATAACATCGGATGGAAGCATAAAACTTCGGGAAAAAGCACCGGAGTGGGATTCTTTGTAATAATATCCCTCGCCTTCATCTTTTGTTTCCAACTTTTTCTCACCGGAAATTGTCATAACATTGTCGGTAATTTCGACATTTACCTCTTCTTCCGGAATCCCCGGAAGCTCCGCTTTGACTCTGACATCATCTTTTGTTTCTTTGATGTCAATTTTTGGCATCCCCGCCGTTTTTGGCGTCACAACACTGTCTTCAAACAGGCGATCCATCGCGTCGCGAAGTGTTACCATTTCGCGAAATGGTCGCCATGGTTCTAATTCAAGTGGCATTGTTGCCTCCTTTCTTAAAACATTATTACTAATATTTTCAACTATTTTTTTCGTCTCGTGCTCGAATTGGAAAATTTCTTCAAATGCCGAATCAAAAAGATCACAAAGTGAAACAGCAATCGGTAGCGATGGCATATATCGACCATGCTCAAGAGCGATTATCGATTGGCGAGAGACACCAAGCGCTTCAGCGACTTCCTCTTGTGACAGTTTTTGCTGTTTACGCAAATCCTTTATTTTGTTTTCAATTTTGTGTTCTTTGTTTTTCATCGGTGTTTTATAAATATCTTAATTTAAATGTAAAGCAAACTTTACATTTTGTCAAGAGCCGATGAAAATCGGCTCGCAGACCACAAACTCAACGTAGTTTGGGGTCAAGAGATTAAAAAAGTGAAATATCAAATTATCTTTTTCTGTAAAATAAAATTTGGTTCATTTATCACTTCTATACTTCGCAGTAGAGAAGTGAAAAGTTAATCTTTTTTGTAGAGATAGATTTTGGTTTTTAGGCCGAGATTTGTTGTTTGGATAATTTTAATAGGTTTATGTTTTTGGAATTTGAATGCCAATGTTACGATGCGAGATTTCGGGCTGATGTTTTCGAAAAGCCAATCCTCAATTTCTTCCAGTATTGAGTTTAGCAGATAGAGATAAATTACATCGGCTTTCTTAATATCATCGGTTGCTTTTAAAAAATTCTGACGGTGGATTCTGACATTTTTCACTTTCCTTAAACGAAATTTCGCCAAAAAGTAGGGGAATGGCGAAATTTCGTAACCAATGGCGCTGACTTTGAATTTCTCATTCGCAATTTTCAGCACATCACCTCGACCACAGCCAAGATCTAGCAAAATTTCATCTTTTTTTAAATTTGCCAATTCCAAAGCATCTTTAATCGCTTTTTCTGACGCATTTACATACGGAACATAAAAAAGAGTTGAAAAAATATGCGACAAAAGCCAGAACAACAAAATCAGCAGTGAAATTAATAAGACCAGTAAAAGAAAAATTTGGAAAATCATAAAGTATTAAATATTGACAAAAAATGAGAAACACTATATTATTGTATTGACAAGATGAGGTAGCGGGTACGAATAACAGGCGAAGAAAAGTCGCACGCAATGGCCAAACCGGGGCGCAAACTGCTCGCTACCCATCTTGTCTTGTTAAGCATCAATCCGCGCCGCGATTTCTGGATCGCGGCGTTTTTGATTGACAAAATTTGCAAAAATGATATAATAAAGTTGTCTTAAGTAACATAAGCGATCGCTCGGCCGCTGCTCTGCAGCGGTGGAGAGGAAAGTCCGGGCACCAAAGAGCAAGACGCTCGTGAGGGTGGTATTCACCACCCCCAGAAATGAGCAGGGTGTAAGCTTTGGGAACAGCGCAAAAGAAAATATACCGCCCAGCACCACTTTTCATCGCAAACAGCAGTAAATTAATTCTTTGTTGTGAAAAGTGGTGCTGGGTAAGGGTGAAATCGTGTCCCACTTCGCTCCGACTTTTGTCGGAGCTACGCGGGATCCAGCGGAGTTTTAACGAAGTTGGAGTGTAAGAGACCACGCGTTCGCGCAGTGATGCGCGTCTGTGGCAAGCCCCGTCTGGTGCAAGTGAAGCGGACCCGATATCGTCAAGCTTTGCTCGAGCGACGACCTTGGGCCTTCACGCTTAGATAGATGATCGCAGTTATGCTTCGCATGACCCCTACGAAATTACAAATATTCGTAATTTAGTATTTTCGCGAAATTCGTAATTTTGTAGGGGGAACGCGGAGCGTTTCACAGAACCCGGCTTATTTGTTGCTTAGGGCTTTTTTAGTTGATAATTATCCTGCAAGTCGGGTGGCGAAAAATAAAACCAAAAGACCTAAAATTGTTGATATCGAAGTCCAAACAGTCGGATGGCGGTGGTGGCTTTCGGGAATTAAATCACTGGCTCCAATGTAAAGAAAAGATCCTGCGAACAATGAAAGTAGTAATCCAAGAGAACTCCCTGAAATCACAATAACTGATGCGGAAACGATTCCAATGGCAGGAGCTAGCGCATCAAAAATAAGCCAAGCAATCGCGTTTTTAAGTTGACCGCGATTTTTTAAAATAATATTCACCACATTTATTCCATCAGAAAAATTATGGGCAAGCACAGCAATGGCGACAATCCAACCAATCTCCGGTGAGATTTTAAATGCCAGACCTACGCCAAGACCGTCAACAAAGCTGTGAAGGGCGAACGCCATGGCGCCAAAACTGCCACTGTGAGAGTGATTTTCACACTCTTTTTCTTCACATCCATGAAAGGAAAAAAGTCGATCAAAAATAAGGTATACACAAAAACCAGTCGCCATCAAAAGTGTTGCGAGCGCGATTTCGTATTTTTCACCAACTAATTCGATTGATTCCGGTATTAAATCAAAAAAAACAACACCAAGAACTGCTCCGGCGGAAAAACCTAGAATCAAATGAAGTTTGTCGCGAAATTTGACGGCAAACAACCCACCGAGAAATGTCGCTACAATTGTTGCGAGAGCAATCAAAATGATCATAATATTAATTTAATGCTTGGTCGAATTTATTTAGAGTGATTTATGGTTCCCAAGCTTGGACTCGAACCAAGATTGGCGGCTTCAAAGGCCGTTGTCCTGCCATTAGACGACTTGGGAATATTAAATTTTAAGTTTTACAAGTATATCTCTTATTTGCATTTTTAACAATCGTTTTCCCTCAGTAGTTTTAAGAAATTTTTCCCTTCTCATCGCGTCTGATTTTAAAAGATAATTTTCGTAATGAATTAGTATCGGCTTCCTTTTTGCAGTTGATTTAACTTTATCAGATATATGATCTTTTAATCTCTGTTTCAAGTCACTGGTAAAACCTGTGTATAATTTACCAGTTTTCTTAAGATAAAGAATATAAACTGTAAATGGTTTCATATTGTTGTAATTAATGGGATTCGCCCTGTTATCCAACAGGGCGCCCCGTCTAATGACTGGGGCGGACCCCAATTCTTTGGACCAAAACCAAATGTCCTGCCATTAGACGACCCGGGAATACTGATTTTATCTTAGCAAACTCGCTTAATAAAATCCAGAACTCAGCAAGCTATTGACTTTTGGATTGCAGTCTGCTATACTTAATGCATGAAGTTTGAAAACTTGATTAGTTTTAAAGGGAGTTGTACTCTTTGGCGAACGAAAGGGAAATCTAACTTGGGTCGAAAAGATTATTTTTTGCCAGGGAAACCTGGCATTTCGAAGGAATTCAATGACAGACGAAAAAAATGTCGGTGATTCCGCTGCCGAAGAAAAAAATAAGCTTTACGTTGGAAATCTTCCGTACGTAGTTGACAATGCTAAATTGGCCGAACTCTTCTCTGTTGAAGGTGTTGAGGTTGTTGAAGCATCTGTTGTCTATGAACGGGAAGACCCATCACGATCGCGCGGTTATGGTTTTGTCACCGTTGGTGATGA
The DNA here is from genome assembly GCA_964626415.1 of uncultured Candidatus Saccharibacteria bacterium. GTDB lineage: Bacteria > Patescibacteriota > UBA1384 > XYA2-FULL-43-10 > CAINNR01 > CAZVFH01. The sequence continues at coordinate 952 of CAZVFH010000002.1, read as the reverse complement.
AAAACAGGCCGAAATTGCGATCGAAAAGCTTAATGGTTCAGAAATCGAAGGACGCAAATTGGTTGTAAATGTTAAGCGCCCAAGAACTGAACGAAGAGACAGTGGTTTTAATCGATCATACTAAAAAAATTCGCCCTGCTTTACTTTTTAAGTATTTGCGGGGCGTTTTTTTTGTAAAAAAAGTCCGCGACCCCAAGGAGTCGCGGTGCGCGGTGCGTCTATGTCATCGACCAAGCGTCAGTCGTTGATTTTGCCGCCAGTGACAGCCATCACTGGCGGGGTGTACGCAGACCTACGCTCGACACACGGTATACACCATGTGCATATATATCGTAGCAAATTGATTTATTTTGTCAATAGGAGTTGACATATTTTCTTTTTTGCTGATAATATAAAATCATGAAATCAAAAATAATAAAAGTTAAAAATTTAGTCAAAAAATACGGAAATTTGGAAGCAGTTTCTGGAATTTCTTTTGATGTTAAAAAAGGTGAGATTTTTGGTCTTCTTGGCGAGAACGGCGCCGGAAAAACGACGACTCTTGAAATATTGGAAGGTCTGCGAAAGCCAACATCTGGTGAAATTGAGGTTTTGGGACATAATATCAAAAAAGACAAAAACTCAATCAAGGAAAAAATTGGCGTTCAACTTCAATCATCATCATATTATTCATTTTTAACCCTAAGAGAGATTTTGGATTTATTTGGCAGTTTTTACAAAAAACGGCTTTCTCCCTCCGATCTTTTGGAAATGGTTGATCTCTCCGAAAAGGCAAATAGTTTTGTAGGTAAGCTCTCCGGCGGTCAGCGTCAGCGATTTTCAATCGTTGCTAGTTTAGTAAATGATCCTGAATTGATTTTTCTTGATGAGCCAACCACTGGTCTTGATCCTTTGGCACGCCGAAATCTTTGGCAATTAATTTCAAAAATTAAATCACAAGGGAAAACTGTAA
>CAZVFH010000001.1:0-64689 GCA_964626415.1 uncultured Candidatus Saccharibacteria bacterium | reverse complement strand
TTTTTTTATATTTTTATTTATTTTGGGAAGTAATCACCAGGAATTTTTTCGCGATCGCGAAAAAATTCCCTGATGTTTGTCGCCATCTTTACTGATTACATTTCTCGAAGTATAATAGGGTTAATGATTAATTTGGATAAAATTGATCTGAGTAAAGCCGATCCAAACGGTATGCTTGTAATATTATCAAAATTTCCCCAGATGCTTGAGGAAGGTTTTGGGATCGGCGATAATTTTGCTTTACCATCGTATTTAATAAAATGCAAAAAAGTTCTTTTCCTTGGCATGGGAGCTTCAGGAATTGTTGGAAGAATTATTTGCGATTTATTTTCCCAGTCATCAGTAATTTTTCACTCTGTTTCCGGTTACGACTTACCGGGTTGGGTCGACTCCGAAACGCTAATAATTGCCATCAGTCATTCAGGAAACACTGAGGAAACACTTTTTGCTTTTGCCTCCGCATATTTAAAAAAAGCCAAACTTTTGGCGATTACAACCGGTGGACAACTTGAGAATCTATGCAAGAAATATAATGCTGGTTTGATTAAATATGAATTTAACTCGGAGCCGAAACTTGCATTTTTTTATTTATTTGCTATCTCTCTTTCAATTCTTTCTCGTCTTTTCTTGCTTGGTGACGAGAAAATTGATGTTGAAAAAACCATTATTCTTCTCAATCGCCTCGAAAACAAAATTTCAAATTCGTCTCCCCTTGCAGTCAATCCAGCTAAAGACCTAGCTGTCAGCTCTTTTGGAAAAACAATTTTAGTTATCTCATCCACGCACCTGACTTCTGTCGGAGTTCGTCTTTCACAAACAATAAATGAAAACGGGAAAAATCTTTCGTTTTTTGCCGATATTCCCGAATTAAATCATAATTTAATTGCCGGATTTGAAAATCCTCGTAATCTCCCCTCTCTATTATTTGTGATACTTGTTGAATCCCCAAAATATCGCCCAGAGATAAAAAACAGATTTAATCTCCTTGCGAAGTTTTTGAGCAGCAAAAAAATTTCATATTTTCGCTTGGATTTTCCGCCTTGCGATAAATTTTCCGAGATTGCTGAGTTTGTTACATTTTCTGAATATTTTGCTACATATCTGGCTTTTCTAAATCAAGTCGATCCATTATCAGCAGACACAGTACTGGCAATAAAAAAAGAGCTTGGCGGTACAAAATGAAGATAAAAGAGAAAGCGGCCTTAATTATTCTTGACGGCTGGGGTATAGCTCCTTCTTGGGGTGGCAATGCGATAACTTCTGCCCGCACTCCTTTTTTTGATCGGCTCTGGCGAAGTTATCCACATTCAATATTATCGGCTTCTGGCGAGAGTGTTGGTTTGCCAAAAGGAGTCGCAGGCAACTCTGAAACCGGACACATTAATATCGGTGCCGGTCGGATTGTGATTGAGGATTTACCTTACATTAATTCGATGATTAAAAGCGGCGAATTTTTTAATAACGAAAAAATTCTCGGAGCAATGTCTCATGTTAAAAAAAACAATTCAAATCTGCATTTGATGGGCTTAGTCGGAAACGGTTTTGTTCATTCTGATATCAATCATCTTTTTTATCTTCTGCAAATCGCAAAAAAAAATGATTTAAAAAATGTTTATCTTGATTTGTTTCTTGATGGTCGCGATTCCGATCCGAATTCAGCTCTTGGTATAATTGGAGAAATTGAGCGAAAAATAAAACGGATCGGTGTTGGAAAAATATCAAGTGTTTGCGGCCGATTTTTTGCAATGGATCGCGATCATAATTGGGGCAGAACTTCACGTGCCTTTAATGCTTTAACAAGGGGCGAAGCAGAAGTGTTTTCAAGCGCAAGTGAAGCAATTTCAAATGCCTATTCCAAAGGAATTAGTGATGAGTTTATTGAACCAGCACTAATAGGGGTCAATGAAGCTCCTATTCCTGTTTTTGATAATGATGCGTTAATTTTCTTTAATTTTCGACCTGACAGAGCGAAGCAGATTTCAAGCGTTTTTTCCGACCAAAAGATTCCCGATATGCCTGATAGAAAAATATTAACAAATCTATATTTTTTAACTTTCGCCATTCATGATCCACGCCCAATTGGTATTGCCGCTTTCCCCGAGCGCCATGTTGAACAGCCATTAGCGGAAATAATATCTAAAAATAACTTAAAACAACTTCATATTGCCGAAACCGAAAAATATGCCCATGTTAGCTATTTTTTAAATGGTGGACGGGAAAAACCATTCCCGGGAGAAACTCAAATTGTAATCCCCTCTCCAAAAGTTCGGACTTATAACTTAAAACCGGAGATGAGCGCTCCCCTTATTAGCGCTAAAATTCTTTCAGTCATAGACAATAATTTTGATTTTATCGTTGTGAATTATGCCAATGCTGATATGGTTGGTCATTGTGGTAATTTTTACTCTGCAGTCCAAGCAATTGAGGCGGTTGACTCTGAGCTTAAAAAACTAGTTGAAAATTTATTTCATTACAATTATACAATCTGTATTACTGCAGATCATGGAAATGCCGAGGAGATGGTTAATAAAACAACCAAACATCCTCATACCGAACACACGATAAACCCGGTTCCTTTCATCCTTGTCTCCAAGAAAATGGAGCTTTTAAGATCCAAGCTTTATTCGCAAGGGATTTTGGGCAATGTCGCACCGACCATTCTAGAGATCATGGGAATTAGCTGTCCGAGTGTGATGACAGAAAAATCATTATTTTACAAGAGCAAAGTATGAATAAAATCGTAGCATTATTCTTAGACGGTTGGGGAATTTCCTCCTCTTGGAAGGGTAACGCAATATCTACTGCGAATCCAAAAAATTTTAATTCCTTTTTTAATGATTATCAAGGAGTGTTGTTAAAAACTAGAGAAAAAAAAGACCAATCATTAATCTCGTCTGATTATTACTATTCACTAGGTTGTGGCCAGATAATCGAGAGTCGCGAGGATAAAGTTCTAAAAAAAATTAAAAACGCCGAGTTCTTGAATAATTCTGGGCTTTTTCCTCTTGTTAGGAATATAACCAGTTATAATTCTGCAATACATATTGTTGCCGACTTCGTTGATTCTAAAAATTTGGAAATCTGCAAAGCATTGTTGCAATATTTTAAAGCCGAACAAATTGAAAAAATATATTTCCATATAATAATACCTGATAAGCAAACGTTGGATAGTTTTAAAAATATCATTCGCACAACGGGCATCGGTCAACTTCTGTCTTTTTATGATCGAAGTTTCTCTGACGCTTCCATGGACTTTGATAAAGCGGAAAAGTTATTTTTGTCTGTTTTATTTTCCAAACATCCAAAAAGTGAAAATTTCAATTTTGGAGAAAATTATGATCACTTGAAAATAGCGGTAAGTGTTGCAGACAACGACAGCATTATAATTTTAAATAAAGAGCGGTCTTTAATGAGAGAGTTTTCATTATTGGTTTCCGGCCACCATCGATTTGCAACATATAATAATTATCCCTACAATTTATCAATCATGGTTCTCTACCCACAACACTTGCCACTTGCGCTCGAAAAAAAAATTACCCCGATATTTCCTGATGATATTTTCGAAAGTTCCCTGTCAAATATTTTATCTTCGGCTGGTATTAGTCAATGCAAAATATTTCCCAAAGCAAAAGAACTCGATTTCTGCTATTATTTTAATGGATGCCTTTCGAAAATATTTCCAGCAGAAACAAGAATAATAGTAGATGAACAAACAAATTATAAAGAGATAACCTCGCAAATAATCAGATCTCTTAAAAGTCGAAGCAAGGATATTGTATTCGCCTCTTTGCCGCTTCTGGCGGAAATTGATGAGAATAGCGATATTAACGAAATAGCTGAAAGAGTAATCGAGATTGATGATTGTCTTTTGAAAATTGCCGAGATAGCAATTTTAGAGAAAACAAATCTTATCATCACATCACCATATTCCGGAGCAGAAAAACTAATTAATCGAAATTTACCAAGTGCGGTGCCATTTATTTTAATCAATAATAATCAAAAAAAATCTTCAAAAAAAATGGATTTTGCCCCTACTCCGTTTATTTCTGTCGACAAATCAACCGTCGATATCGCGCCGACTATTATTGATTTGTTTAATCTTATAATTCCAAAACAGATGAAGGGGAAAAGCTTGCTAAAGTGATTTTTCCTCTAAAGTTTTATTCATAATTAGAAATCAAATCATTAACTTGCTTACAATAATAACAAGGAGTCAATATGGAAAAAGTCAAAATTGAGGTCTCAGCTCGACATGTTCATTTGTCCGAGAATGATTATTCTTCACTTTTTGCTAGTGATGAGCCGAAAAAAGAACAGCATTTAAGCCAAGATGACTGGGCGACAAATAAAGTTATTAAAATTGTCGGTAAAAAAGGCGAACTTCCGGCGCGAGTTTTAATTCCTTTTCGAAAAAAATCACAAGTTGAATTGTCGCTTTCTGATTGTATCACAATTGGTGTTTCGGCACCTTATGCAATTTCATCGGAAGAAACTTCGTCAAAGGTAAAGATCAAAGGAGACGCAGGAGAGATCGAAGTTTCAGCATTAATTGTTGCCAAACGACACCTGCATTTATCACCTTGCGACGCTGAAAATTTGAAAATTGAAAATCATGAACAAGTTAAAGTCGAAATTGAAACCGATCGCGGAAAAATCATCTTTGAAAATGTTACTGCCAAAATTGCTAATCACTACACATTGGCAGTTCATCTCGACACCGACGAAGGCAATGCCGCCGGAATCAATAAGGAAACAGTTGGAAATTTGACAATCTCTTGATTCGTGTTTAAATATTCCTTTATCAGTGTTAAATCAGTGTAATTAAGTCAGTGTTAGAATTTCAATATATAATTATGTATCTAATCATTAATCCCGGCTCATCATCACTAAAATATAAACTTTTCGACAAAGAACTAAAAGAAGTAAAGTCGAAGAGTTTTTCCCATATTCCCGGGAAAATTCGTAGTCATGAAGCGGCAGTAGATTTGATAATGAAAGAAATTTTTGCCGAAAAAAATCAGATAATAAAAATTGCCTTCCGTGTTGTCCACGGAGGTGACAAAGTTTTGGAAATTGAACCGGTAACACTCCCGCTTATAAAAACAATCGAAAGTTTTTCTCAATTTGCCCCAAGCCATAATCCGCAAGCATTAAGAGTGATCAGAAAAGTTCTAAACATTATCCCAATTGCGGAGCATTTTGTTGCCTTTGATAATGCTTTTTTTGTCGATTTGCCGGAAGTTTCTAAAATTTACCCAATTGATTTTCGCCTGTCAGAAGAACTGGAAATTCGCCGCTATGGTTTTCATGGAATTTCTCATCAATTTATGATGGAGGAGGTTGATCCCTTAAAAGAGAAGAAAATTATTACAATTCATCTTGGTGCCGGTTGCAGTATTTCGGCAATTAATTGTGGAAAACCGATTGATACCTCTATGGGCTTTACGCCACTTGAAGGTCTAGTAATGCAAACCAGGTCAGGTGATCTTGATCCAGGATTGGTTTTATTTCTTGTCGAAAAACTAGGGCTACGACAAGCAAAAGAATTGATCGAAAATAATTCAGGCCTGGCCGGATTAACTGATTCCTCCGGCGACATGCTCTCAATTTTGAAAAATGCTGGCGAAGAAATAACTGGTGAAATTAGTTATCAATTAGAAAAAATTCATCCGGATCTTGCGAAGCAAGCAATTGAAATTTTTTGCCAAAAAGTTAAAAAATATATTGGGGCCTATGTCGCTGAACTTGGCGGAGTCGATGAAGTTATTTTCTCCGGTGAAATCGGTTTTGGCTCCGAAGTTATTAGAAAAAAAATCACTTCCGGACTTTCTTTTCTTGATTTTAAAATCAAAACTATAAAACCAGATGAAGAGTTGGCAATCGCAAAAAAATTGTAAATTCATAGTACGTGAGATATAATATTTCTGTAATCGGAGGGAAAAATTGGGAACTAAAATATCAATTACCGGAAATCAGGCAGTTGTCAAGGGTGCCATCGAAGCTGGTGCTGAATTTTTCTTTGGTTATCCGATTACTCCAGCAACGGAGATTTTAGAAGGTTGGATCGCCGAAGCGGAAAAAAATAAGAATCTAAAATATCTGCAAACCGAGGACGAAATTTCTGCCGGTTTTGGCGTTATCGGAGCAATACTTGCTGGCAAAAAGGCCTTCACCGCAACTGCTGGTGTCGGTCATGTTTTAATGCAAGACCCAATTTCAATGGCGGAAAATGAGCGCTTGCCATTTGTTGCGGTAATCACTCAACGTGGCGGACCGTCAACCGGGACGGTAATTTATTCTCAACAGGAAGTTAATTTAGCCATGCTTGGAGGTAATGGCGATGGCTTGCGAATTGTCTACTCGGCGTCTTCAATCGAAGAGTGCTACACATTAGGAGCTAAAATATTTTCAACGGCATGGAAATACAATTTCCCAACTATTTTGCTGTCCGATGGCTATCTTGCAAAATCAAAAACTATTACTGAGCTTCCGCCATTATTAAAAAATTTTCCGGCAAAAAAAATACTTAAAGAATCAGCAAAATCTCCAACTCAGATCCGAAATTGTTACGGATCAGAGCTAGAATTTTCAAAAGTATTAATTCGTAATATATCTGATTACAAGTTATTACTTTCAAAAGTTGCCGAAGTCGAATTATACAAAATTTCTGACGCTAATTCTGCAGTAATTGCTCACGGAAGTGTTGCCGCGGCAGCAAAAACGGCAGTTGATAATCTGCGATTGTCTGGCAAAAAGGTTGGATTAATTAGACCAATAACTCTTCGGCCGCTAGATTCGCAAACTATTCTTCGATTAACAAAAAAACTCAAACATATTGTTATTTTCGAATCTGCTTACGAACAATTTTCAAAAATAATAATCAATCAAATTCCGGAAATTGCCCCGAAGGTCATCAAAGTTTACAAACCAGCCGTTGGTTTTGCCCCAGAAGAGATTGAAAAAATATTTATCGAAAAAATTAATGACTGAAAAAAATCAATCAATTTTATCTCCAAAATGCTTGAACCAAAATTCTAAGCCAAGTTTATTTTGTCCTGGATGTGGCCAAAGCATTTTTTTGCGCCGTTTTGGTTTTGTTATCGATGAACTTAAAGTTGCAAAAAATGTGACAATCGTTACCGATATCGGTTGCTCACTGCTTGCTTGGAATTATTACAATATCGATACTGTCCAATCTCATCACGGACGATCTGTCCCACTTGCTGTCGGATATAAAATGGCAAACCCGCGTCGAATTGTAATCGCGATGATGGGTGATGGCGGCGCCTATGCTATCGGTTTGCAATCGTTAATTCATGCCGCATTCCGAAACAATCCGATTTCAGCTTTTGTTTTAAACAACACCGAGTATTCAATGACTGGCGGACAGATGGCACCAACTACTATTCCGAATGAAATTACTACAACTTCTCCAGCCGGCAAAAATAAAGATATATTTGGCGCTGCTTTTCTCGGACCAGAGCTAATTAAGAATCTTTCAAACAAAAACTCATTTATCGCCCGCTCCTCCGTTTCAAATATTGTTTTACTAGACCAAATGATCGAGAAAACTATCAAATCTCAATGTGATGACAACTTCTCGATGTTAGAAGTTTTATCACTTTGCCCGACAAATTGGAAAAAAGATGCAAAGGAAAGTTTCGATTTCTTAACTCAAATGGAAAAAGTTTATAGGATTGGAGAAATAAAAATAAATGAAAAAAAATCTTAAAATTATTTTAACCGGTGAAGGTGGTCAAGGGATTCAAACAATCGGAAAGATTCTTTTTAATGCACTTTCAAAAAGCGAAAAAAATATTTCAATTATCCCTCAATTTGGCCCGGAGCAGCGCGGAACACCATCTGTTGTGTTTATACAACTCTCTGATGACAAAATTAATTATCCGCGATTTGAAACAGCTGACGCAATATTAATAATGCGCAAACGCGCTTATCAACAAATCGCTCCTTTTATTGGCAAAGATACATTGATAGTTTTTGATTCATCTACAATACCTCGAAAAATAATTTCCCAAAACAGTTCGAAGGTTTTTGGAGCTCCAATTACAAGAATTGCAAAAGTTCAGTTTTCTGATTATGGCCATAACATTATTGCACTGGCTCTATTTTCAAAATTCTATTTAGCTCTTTCTAAAAATATTCTATGGCTTGCGATCGAAGAAGTATTAAAGAAAAAATTTGTCAAAAATCCTAAACAAAAAATTCTGGCGAAATCAGCACTGGATTTTTCTTATGATCTGAAAATTGAAGAACACAATTTTTCTCGAGCGGAATTCGATGTTGACAATGATATCATTATTAAAAAAAATTCTGAACGTTTGGCAACTACAATTCCAGCATTGTGTAAAAGTTGTGGAATTTGTATTTTAAAGTGTCCTGTTCGAGCAATAAGCTGGGGCGATACAATTGGTGTTTTCGGCAAACCGACCCCAAAAGTTGACTTGCAAAAATGTATTGCTTGTGGAAATTGCTTCCGTTTTTGCCCCGATAGTGCAATAAGAGTTGAGAAACGTTGATTTAATTTTTTAGACATTAGATATTACCTTGAATTAAGAAATTGATAAATAGATGTCATGCTGAATTTATTTCAGCATCCCAGCAATCAATCGTCCGATTACTGAGATCCCGAAATAAATTCGGGATGATATTCGGAATTGTATTTCGTAATTCAAGGATATTATGAATTTTTAATGGAGGATTCTATGGCTTGGTACTTGTGGCTCGTCACCTTTTTGATCGTCATTTTAATGATTTTCTGGGCTTACAAAACATCAAAGCCCGAATAGTGTTGTTCATTTTCCGGTTATTTGATATTATCTATTTTGCGGGCCTGTAGTTCAGTTGGCTAGAATGTCTCGATGGCATCGAGAAGGTCAGCGGTTCGAGTCCGCTCAGGTCCACCATAACGCATTTCGCCGCCGAAGGCGGCGTGAAAATACCCCCGAAAATTCCCGACTGAAATTCTGAACTTTCAAAACTGCCAAAGAAACCTGTTTCAAAAATATCGGCTCGAATCATCATTTGTAAAAGAAAATTTTTATAATTTTGTAATAAGGGATAACTATGGACGAAACAAGACCAGGGTTCCAACCCGAACCTGATAACCCCTTGCCTGAAAAAAATCAGGACCAAATCACAGCTGAATTTCCCGAAGAACCTCTCGATTTAGATAGACACTTAGACGAATCTCCGCGCGGTTATGAAGATCTGCCTTATGCGACGAGATTATTGGAGTATTCAAGAAATCGGTTGGTACAGATGTGCATTTGGGCAGAGCTAGAAGCATCAAGAATTAGTAAAAAAATGCATGCGCTGGAACTGCCAGGAGATGAACAGAAAAGATATTTAGAAGCAATGGATGACCCAGAGTCTCTCGAATCGCGTTATCGAAGATATTATAAGCAGATGGTTTCGGGGGTTTCTCCGGAAGATGTAATTGCAGATGAAAATCGTGAATTCTTCAGGTTTTTACAACATCATATTCGGTACGTTGATTCAGAGCTATTTGAAAGGGAAAATCACGAATCTCCATATGTTCCTAATCAAGAAATACAGGAAATAATTATTGCCGATGATCCTCGGCAAACGTTTTGTAATTTATTTAATCAACAATGGGACGTAGGACAAAGAGATGTACGTCGTGGCGGCGCGGATCCGATTGAGCAGCCAGAGCTTCCATCGTGGCTCTTGGAAAAACCTGAACCAGAATTGTGATAAGCCGTCAAAGAAAAACTTGAAATTGTCAAAGTTCAGAATTCAGTTCCTCCAGAGGCGGACAGCCGGGAATTTTCGAGCCATTTTTCGCCCAAATTTTTCGGGTCAAAATGCGTTCGAACTATTTCTATAATAGACCACCAAATATGACTTTTTTAAATAATCATCAACTTAATATCTCATATCTTGTTACAATATTTTCAATAATTTTGTTACTAGGAGATACTTGATATTTCATTATTTGCATTGATATAATATAATTATTATAGATAAAAAAACTACTTACTAAATTTATAAAATATAATTAATAATATATTGAGGAGGAGAAATGTCGGCAAAAGAACTTTTGAGGAGTGCGATCGAGGGTACTGACGATGTAACGACTGGGATTATGAGCTTGGTAACTGATGTCGTTAAGGAGGGAACCCATGACATTGGCGAATTGTTCGGTGCGGTAATTGAGCTTGGGAAAGAAGGAGTAATTGATGTTGAAACCGGTGTAAAAGAGGTTTATGTTGGTGCAGTCAAGGCCTTAGAAGAAAGTGGCAAAACCACGGAAGATGCCGCTGGAGAAGTCACATTACACGCAGAAAGGGCGATTGGAAGTGTTGGCGAAGAAGGTGCCGAAGCAGTTGGAGAAGCAGCAAAGAAAGGATTGGAAGAAGCAAAAGATATTGTCAAAAAACCATTTGAAAAATAATAGAAAGATTAATCGCTTGTTCTAAAAAACATCCCGTATATTTTAGTGTGTTTTGTTTTTTACATTATTTATTCTTGCGATTGCAGGTTTTTTTTGTTAATATTAAAGCATGGAAAAGAAAAAATTTTATTGTCTTGATATGTTCCCTTACCCGTCGGGAGCCGGTTTGCATGTCGGTCATCCCCGCGGCTACACTGCAACCGATGTTTATTCTAGGTATAAACGACTAAATGGTTTTGAAGTCCTTCACCCGATGGGTTGGGATGCTTTTGGCTTACCGGCGGAAAATTATGCTATTTTAAATAAAACTCATCCGCAAGAAATCGTCAAAGAAAATATCACTAAATTCAAAAAGCAACTCGAAAGTTTTGATTTTTCTTATGATTGGGATAAGGAAATTAATACCACTGATCCAAATTACTACAAATTTACCCAACTTATCTTTTTAAAACTTTTCAAACGAGGCCTTGCTTATGAATCCAATACCCCGATTAATTTTTGTCCTTCGTGTAAAACTGGGCTTGCAAATGAGGAAGTAGTCGCGGGAAAATGTGAGCGTTGTGGAACTGAAATCGAACGAAAAAAAATTCGCCAGTGGGTTTTAAAAATAACTGACTATGCCGATCGCCTACTTTCTGATCTTGATGGTCTCGATTGGCCAGAACCAATCAAAGAAATGCAGAAAAATTGGATCGGGCGGTCGGAAGGGTCAGAAATAGAATTTCGAATAAAGAATACAGAATTATGTATAAATGTTTTTACCACTCGGGCTGATACATTGTTTGGTTGTACATACTTGGTCATTGCACCCGATAGCAAATACATGGATGAAATAAAAAATTCAATTTCTAATTTAGGCGAAGTTGAAAAATATATCAATAATTCGAAGAAAAAATCAGACCTCGAGCGAACGAAAATTCAAAAAGAGAAAACCGGTGTCGAACTTAAAGGTGTTAAAGCAATAAATCCAATAAATGGCAAAGAAGTTTCGGTTTGGGTTGCTGATTATGTTCTAGCAAATTACGGCACTGGCGCAGTAATGGCTGTACCGGCCCACGATGAGCGTGATTTTGAATTTGCAAAAAAATATGAGATCGAAATTATAGAAGTAATTCAAAAATCAAAATGCAAAAATCAAAATGACAATTCAAAATTCAAAAATTTAGAAAATGCGTTTACCGATTATGGATATCTGATTAATTCGAGTGAATTTGATGGACTTGATTCGAAAACAGCGATGAAAAAAATCACTGAAAAATTGAAATCAGAAAATGCCGGAGATTTTGCAATCAATTATAAACTTCGTGATTGGATTTTTTCAAGGCAAAGGTATTGGGGCGAACCAATTCCAATAATTCACTGTCCTAAATGTGCCCTTCGAGAGCCATCAGGGCAGGGAATTGTTCCTGTTCCAGAAAAAGATCTGCCGGTTATTCTGCCATATGTGAAAAATTACGAACCAACTGGTGATGGAAACTCTCCCCTTGCAAATGAGTCCGACTCGGGAATAAAGAAGTGGCTTTACTCACCCTGTCCAAAATGTGGCGAAATCGGCAAACGGGAGACAAACACCATGCCGCAATGGGCCGGCTCTTGTTGGTACTACATCGCCTATTTAATGAAAAATGGGAATAAGTATCAATGGGATAAAGCGAGCATTGATCAATGGCTTCCGGTCGATCTTTATGTCGGTGGCGCCGAGCACGCAGTACTTCATCTACTTTATGCCAGATTTTGGCACAAGGTTCTTTATGATGAGAAAATGGTTGCATCAAAAGAGCCATTTCAAAAATTAATATCTGTCGGCACAATTCTTGGAATTGATGGACAAAAGATGTCAAAATCGCGTGGCAATGTTATTAGTCCCGATTTGTTAATTTCCAAATACGGCTCCGATGCTTTTAAAATGTACGAACTCTATATTGGCCCTTTTTCGCAAATGGCAAAGTGGAACCAAAACGGAATTGTTGGCATGCATCGGTTTTTAACCAAAGTTGAAAAAGAATTTTCAACAATAAAATTTGGCGATGATGACAATGTCTCGCTTTCGATAATCAATAAAACGATTAAAAAAGTCACCGAGGATATCGAATCGTTTAACTTCAATACTGCTATTTCATCGATGATTGAATGTTTTTCTGCAATCGATAAAAATAGCTGGAGCAAACTGTCTACCGAAAAATTTTTATCTTTGCTCTCCCCTTTCGCGCCAATTGTCACTGATAAAATCTCCTCAAAGCTTAAAATTTTAATCAATTGCTGGCCGGTAGCTGATGATAAATATTTATCAATCGAAAAAATTGAAATCCCGATTCAGATAAATGGTAAAGTTCGCGATCGAATTTATATTTCATCGGATTTGACTGATGACGAGGTAAAAAAACTGGCATTGGAAGCGAAAAAAATTAAAGCAAATTTAGCAGGGTCAGTCCCAAAAAAAGTAATTTATGTCAAAAATAAAATCATTAGCATCGTCGTTTGAACTTGATTTATATCGAAATTTGTGAGAAACTATAATAGTAAATTCCATAATTTTTAATTTTGATTTTTAAACTTTAAATTTTCAAAATGGCCGAACCAAAAAAGAAATTATCAAAAAGCAGAACCAGAAGAAGAAGGCATCAAATTAAAATAGATGTGCCTAATTTTATTTATTGTCCAAAATGTCACGAAGCGGTTTTGCGACACAATGTTTGCAAAAATTGCGGCGAATACCGAGGGAAAAAAGTCCTAACACTTTCTGATGAAAAACCAGTCGCGGAATTAGCGGATAATAAATCCGAATAAATATTCCTTGAACTTTTCACTTTTTACTTTTAACTTTTAACTTGCCATGAACCGTCATCTTTCTCGAATGGTAACAATGCAAGCGATTTTTGAAATCAACTTTCGCCCTGATTCCGATCTCTCGGAAGTAATTGAAAGGTCAGTTGCTGAGTTTGCCAACGATGTTGATAAAGATTATATAATTTCATCAATAAAAGGCATTGTTGAAAAACAAGAAATGCTGGATAAAGAAATTGCCGATGCTGCTTCGGAGTGGCCAATTGAACAAATCTCTTTTATTGATAAATCAATATTGGAAGTTGCAATATATGAACTATTATTCCAAGGTGAAATTCCGCCGAAAGTTGCGATCAATGAGGCGGTAGAACTGGCAAAGCAGTTCGGTAATGATAACTCCTCAAAATTTATTAATGGTGTGCTTGGAACTATTTATGACAATCATGAAAAAGAAATATTAAAGAAATAAAAAAAATGTCTAATGATTTTAAAAAATTTGCCAAAGATAATGATCTAGAATTTGTTGACGAAAAACTTTTAGAACAGGTTTTTATTCATCGTTCTTATATTAACGAACATCGCAACTCCGGCCTTGAACAAAATGAACGCCTGGAATTTTTGGGTGATGCTGTTCTTGAACTTGCTGTTACTGAGAATCTATATAACAATTTCGACCGCCCCGAGGGCGAAATGACTTCTTGGCGCAGTGCTCTTGTCAAAGGCGAATCATTGTCAGCTGAAGCGAAAAGAATTGGGATAGAAGAATACCTTTGCGTTAGTCGGGGCGAGGCAAAAAATACCGGTAAAGCCCGGGATTTAATTCTTGCCAACACTTTCGAGGCCTTAATTGGGGCAATTTATTTAGATCAAGGATATGATACTGCAAAAAAATTTGTCGAGGATCATATTATTTATAAACTTTCTGATGTTCTAGATGGCGAAAATCACATTGATGCCAAAAGCCGCTTTCAGGAATTAGTTCAAGAAAAGTTTTCCGTTACTCCGGCCTATGAAACAATTTCCGAAACCGGTCCGGACCACAATAAAAAATTTGTTGTTTGTGTTCTCATTGGCGAGAAAAAAATCGCCGAAGGCGAAGGGAATTCAAAACAGCGGGCGCAAATCGCCGCCGCCGCTGAGGCGTTGAAAGTTATCGAAACAGATTGACAAAACTCTAAAAACAGTAAATACTCACATTTTGACATAGATTTGCGTCGATCGACGATAATCTATGTCTGAATATTATGATAGATAATAAATTAATCATCCCATTTTGTGTATTCAAATCCCCAATCGAGGAGTTTTTTTGTTTCGTCGGCGGAGGCGGTTGCTGTGTCGGCATAAGTGTAATATACCGCGGCAATTAATGTGTGACCATTCCTTGTGGCGGCACCAACCAAAGAGTGGCTTGCTTCGGGCATAAAGCCGGTTTTGACGCCGATTGCTCCGGGATATTGATATTCGGCTACAAGACGATTTGAGTTATGTAACTGATGATATGCTGTTTTGTCAACACTTGTGGCAACGTAGTCAGAGGTGCTAACAATTTTACGAAAAGTTGCGTTTTGTAAAGCATAACGAGTGATTTGCGCCATATCTGCGGCAGTTGAATAACCAGAAACATCAAGGCCTGCCGGATCACGAAAATTGCTGTTAGAAAGGCCAAACTCTTCGGCTTTTATGTTCATCTTATCAACAAATGATTCGATTGTTGGTATGTCCGATTTATCCATAAACTCGGCCAGCGCATAAGCAGAATCATTGCCTGACTTAATTAACATACAATGTAGGAGCTCTGAAACGGTAATTTTTTCTCCGACGCGCAAATAAGCATCGGCGCCAGGTTGATACGCTGCTTTTTCCGAAATTGTCACAACATCATCTAAATTATAATTTTCAAGTGCAACAATTGCCGTCATAATTTTTGTCGTTGAAGCAATGGGAGTTTTTTCAGTTGATTTCTTTTCTATCAACGCTGCTCCTGTCTCGTAGTCAATTAGAGCATAGAATTTAGCATTTATTGCCGGTTTTGTTGCAGATGAAACAATTGGTAAATTTTGTAATTCAGGCGGAGCGGGACCAATCGACTCGGCTTCGGCCTTAGAGTAGCTGTCACGGTTATAAAAGTCGGCAATTTTTTGGTTGTAATTTTCGGCCGAAAAACCAAAAAATGACGTAACAAGAGAAACAATAATAAGTGGTTTTTCAATCATATAATATCTGATTTATTAATTTTGACAATTTTTCCGGGAGACAATTTTAAATCGAACAAACTTAATTTACCAATTTTTACCCGTATTAATTTTTCAATTGAAAGGCCGATTTTGCCAGTGATGATTCGAATCTGCCGGTTTTTCCCTTCAGTTAAGATAATCTCGATTAAATTGTTTTCAATAAATTTTACTGACTTAGCTTTGTAGATTTCTCCGCGATGTCGAATACCATTTTGAAAAATCCTAATTATCCCCTCTTTGCCAATCCGATTTGGTTTTCCGGAAAAAGTCAAATGATAAATCTTCTCTTTTTCTTTTTTCGGATCTGAAATTTCTTGCGCAAAATCGCCATCATCAGTCAGGATTAAAAGCCCTTCGGAATATTTATCCAAGCGGCCAACCGGAAAAATCGACAAATTTTTTGGCAGAAATTTTTTGATCCCAATTCCCTGTTTGTCGGTTAGTGAAGTAATAATCCCTTTTGGTTTGTAAAAAGCAAAATAATGTTTTTTGACATTAGCAGTAATTTTTTTTCTATCAACTAAAATTTCATCAATGTCAGAATTTATAACCTCGCCGACTTTTGCAACACAATTATTGACTAAAACTCTTCCACTTACAATAAGATCATCAGCTTTTCTCCGTGATGAAATTCCGGCAGAGGAAAGATATTTATTAAGACGTATCTTATTCATTTGTTTGGGTTTCTGTCTCTTTTAGTGCTTTACCTTTTGCGTCATCGGTAAGTTTAATGTGGACATCAGAAAGTTGTTTTTCGGAAACGGCAGATGGCGCTCCCATCATCACATCTCTGGCATCACCGGTTTTCGGAAAAGCGATTGCTTCGCGAATCACATCTTCACCGGCTAAAATCGCTGCAATTCGGTCAATTCCCGGGGCGATTCCGCCATGGGGCGGAGCACCATATTCAAATGCTTCAAGCATATGTCCAAAACGACGATGTTTTTCATCTTCTGAAACACCAAGTAGGTTAAAAATCTTATCTTGTAATTCTCGAATGTGAATTCTGATTGAGCCACCAGCAATTTCAAATCCATTTAAAACTAAATCATACCCAAGAGCTCGAACTTTATCTGGTTCTTTGTCTAAATTTATCATGTCCTCCAAGTTTGGAAAAGTAAAAGGATGATGAGTTGAAACTAATTTCTTTTCCGATTTTGAATATTTGAAAAGTGGCGGATCAATAATCCAGCAAAAAGACAATTCGTTTTTGTCATTTTTGTTTTTTCGAAGGTCTGGTTTGTCCGTTTGATATTTATCTATTGAGTCAGCAAATTTTATTCGTGGAAATGGAGTTGATGTAATTTTATTTTCTGGTGTGCAATTTTTTACCAGTCCAATCATCATCTCTTCAACAAGTGATAAAATATCTTCTTGTTCAACAAAAGACATTTCCAAGTCAAGTTGAGTAAATTCCGGCTGGCGATCGCCTCTTTGATCCTCGTCGCGAAAACAGCGGGCAATTTGAAAATATCTTTCAATTCCGCCGACCATCAGAAGTTGTTTGAATTGTTGCGGGCTTTGAGGTAGGACATAAAAGTCGCCGGGGTAAAGGCGCGATGGCACAATATACTCGCGTGCGCCTTCAGGTGTTGATTTTGTTAAATACGGCGTTTCAATTTCTCGAAAATCGCGGGCATATAAAAATTCACGAATAAATTTAACAATTTCATGGCGCAAAGTTATGTTTTTTGCCATTCTTTCCGACCGTAAATCCAAATAACGATACTTTAGCCGAAGTTCTTCCTCAACATTTTTTGTATTTTTATCAATTTCAAATGGCGGAGTTTTTGCTTCGTTTAAAACAACAATTTCATCGGCGCAAAGTTCAACCTCGCCGCTTTCGAGATTTTTATTTATTAATTTTTCCGGACGCTTGGAAATTGCGCCTGTAATTTCAACCACCCATTCCGGACGCAATTTTTGAGCAACTTCATAACAATTCGAATTTGGCAAAACAACAATTTGCAAAAGTCCAGATCGATCACGCAAATCAAAAAATATCAATTTTCCGTGATCTCGTCTGGTGTGAATCCAGCCGGATACGGAAATTTTCTTTCCGACGAATTCTTTAGTTTTGACAGACATTACTCTTTCCATAGTTACCTCTAATAATTTCTTAATTTTGCATTAAACATTTTTTCAATATTTTTTATGATATTTCTAATCTCGGTTTCTGCTTCCGTATCTTTTAGAGTTCGGTCTTCGGCTTGCAAGTGAATATGATAAGCTAAATTCTTTTTGCCTACTCCAAATTTATCTGATTTAAATTCATCAAACGGCTCGGAAATTATTACATATTTTGAATTTTTTTTAATTTCACTTTCAACATCCTCTGACTTTATCTTTTCCGAGACAATAAAAGCAAGATCGCGGACTACGGAAGGAAATTTTGAAATATCACGATAGACAATATCAAAATTTGCTTTTTTAATTTTAAGGCTATTAGCATTTCCGACAAAGGATTTTGCAACGAGAGACAAATCAATTTCTAAATATGAAATACTGTTTCTTTTAATTTTATATTTCAAAAGATCTGAAGAATTAATTTCAATAATTTTTTTCTCAAAAGAAAATTGGTTTTCTAGTTGTGCAACAGTTTTTTTTAAGTTTTCTGTTGCATCTTTGCCGCTAACAATAGCTCCTAAATAAAATTTTTCTCCGGCTTTGTTGAATACTTTTCCAATTTCAAAAATCATAATATTGTTAAATGAAGGATTTTTAGCTATATTTTTCAGAAGTCCGAAAAGAAGAGAATTTCGCATAAAGTGATTTTCCGGAACCAAAGGGTTTGCTACTTTAACTAAATTCTTTTTATCAATATTGAAAATTTCGCAATCGTTGTCAGATATAAAGGAGTAATTGTAGCTTTCAGAAAAACCAAATTCGACGAATATATCTTTAATAATTTCTTTGTAAAAATATTCCGTGTTGTTTGTGGTTTTAGTTTTTTCAACCGCTAGAGATTTTAGATTGTTGATTCCATGCAATCGAATAATTTCCTCAGCTAAATCCTGCCAGATTGTAACATCGGGTCGAAAGCTAGGGACAATTACAAAATTCTTTTCAATCTTGAAATTAAGTCGTTTCAGAATTTCAATCATTTCACTTTCAGAAATTTTGGTTCCGAGTAAGTTGTTAATTTTGTCATATTCAAATCTAATTTTTGTCTCTGAGGAGTCGACTTTATGTTTTAAAACGCCAGAAAATATAATTGCGCCAGAAATTTCAGAAATCATTTTTGCCGCTTTATCTATTGCATAAAGAGCAAGATTTGGGTCAACTCCGCGCTCGAATCTCATCGAAGCATCGGTTTTGATTCCAAGTCGTTTGGATGTTGCTCTGACTGATTTTGGAGAAAATGATGCGGCCTCCAAAACAATTGATGTAGTTGATTCGGAAATCCCGGAATCAATCCCGCCGACTATGCCGGCAATGGCAATTGGTTTTTCGCCGTCAGCAATTATCAAATCATTTTTTTCAAGTCTTAAATTTGTACCATCAAAAGATCTGATCTTTTCGCTTTTTTTAGCACATCTGACAATAATTCTTTTACCTTTAATTTTTTCAAGATCAAAAGCGTGCATTGGCTGACCAAGATCAAGTAAAATATAATTTGTAACATCAACGACATTGTTAATTGGTTCAATACCGCAGGAGATTAAGCGTTTCTTAAGCCACTCAGGAGAATCGGAAATTTTGACATTTTCCAATGCTCTAGCAACGTATGTCGGGCATAGTGCGGCATCCTTGACCTCTAAATCTAAAATTGATTGGATTTTTTTACCTGTCATTTTAAGGTTAATTGGCTTCCTACTCAAATTAGTTTTTAAAAGGGCGGAAATTTCTCGAGCGACTCCTAGGTGCGACAAGCAATCACCGCGGTTTGGTGTAATTTCTAAATCAAAAATCGTGTCAGCATCGAGATATTTTGATAATTTTTCGCCGATTTTAGTACTATCGTCTAAAATTAAAATTCCACTTTGATCGTTGCTGATACCAAGTTCATACGCCGAACAAAGCATTCCAGAGGAGTTAACTCCCCTAATTTCTGTTTCTTTGATCTCATTTCCGCAAATTATTGCTCCCGGTAATGCAAGCGGAACAATCTGACCAACCTCGATATTCTTTGCGCCACAAACAATAACTCTTTCTTTGTGTCCATCAAAAACCGAAACAACAGAAAGCTTGTCGGCATTGGGGTGCAGTGAAATTTTTTTGATTTTAGAAACCACAATGTTGTTAAACGGGTTTTCAATTTTTTCAACTAATGTTCCGGAAAGAGAAAGCCGTTCCGCCAGTTCGTCGTCGGAATATGGAATTCTAATAAAATCTTCCAGCCAATTTTTAGAAATCTTAATATTCATATTGTATTTTTATGTATTTATCAGCGTCTAATCAGTGCTTAAAATCAGTGTAGTTGAAAGCGTAGTTAGAATTGTTTCAAAAATCTAAGATCACCACAGCGCATAATTCTAATGTCGGAAATTCCATATTTGATCATTATTGGTCGCTCTATTCCCGGCCCAAAGGCAAAACCGGAATACTTTTCTGGATCAATCCCCATATTCTTGATAACTTTTGGGTGAACCATTCCGGCACCACCAAGCTCAAACCAGTGATCGTTAAATTTCATTTCAAATTCTATGCTTGGTTCAGTATACGGAAAGTGATGAGGTCGAAAACGTATTTCGACATCATTGCCATAAATATGTTTATAAAATTGATTTAAAATCCAGTAAAGTTGGGCAAGTGAAACATTTTTATCAATATAAAGGCCCTCGAGCTGAACAAAAGTTGTTTCATGACCGGCATCAGTTGCTTCGTTTCGATAGCAAACACCGGGTGAAACAACTTTAATTGGTGGTTTGTGATTCTCACCGTAACGAACTTGGGCATTTGATGTTTGAGTGCGCAAAAGACGGCCATCCGTGAGCCAAAAAGTGTCTTGGACATCGCGCGAGGGATGGTCAGCAGGAACGTTTAAAAGATCAAAATTATATTTTTCACTGTCGATTTCGACTCCCTCATAAACATCAAAACCAAGATCAATAAAAAATTCTATTGATTTGCGTAAAAATTTCGTAATTGGATGGTATGATCCTTTATTTTTCATATTTTTTTGTTTTATTTGATCTAAAAAAGAATTCAAGGAGTAAAATTGCGAATACAATTGGAACTGCAACCCAAATATCTAAAACCTTTAGGCCTGAAAGCAATAAAAGTAATGTAGCGCAGATTCCAATCAATGCGGATATTCTTAAAATCGGAACAATCATGATAGTATTTAATCCGGAGGATAGCCGTGATCTGATAAAAATCAGAATAAAAAATATTATACCGGTAATGGTTAAGTAAAATGAGGTATAAAATAAATAGAAAACGCTTTTATCAGCAGTAAACGGATTATAGTTAAAAATTGCTAAAATTAAAGAAGCCAACGAAAAAAGAAAGATCGTTGAGATAAAAAATAGTTTGGCTTTCAATTTTACCATACATTGTAATTGTAGCAGAAATAGTTGCAAAATTAAAGAAAAAGGCAAAAATGCCGTTGTCAGAGTGAAATGACAATTTTTTCAGACATAATTTCTGATAATTTTACAAATTAGTCCTCTATGAGTTTTTCAGGCTTTTTCTCTTCGATTAAACTTTGGTTTTTTATTTTATCTACTACGGTTGTCAATTGCCGACTCCTAGTGTTGGATACGTGATCAAATTGTTTTTGAGCCGAAATAATTCTATCACCCAAAACATCTACAGCTCCAGAATACTTTTGGTACTCCTCATCAAATTTTTGGACTAGACCAACTATATGGTGTAAATTTTCCTGGTATCTAAAGTTGGTGTGCGCTTGTCTAACCATTCTAAGAATAGCCGTGAAGCTAAATGGTCCAGTGAGTATAACTTTTTTCCTCATACCCTCTTCCCAAATTTCGTTCATGTTTTCATAAATGTAACTGAAAATCATTTCATTTGGAATAAAAAGGATAACAAAATCAACGGTTTTTTCTTCAGGATTAATATAATTTCTGGTGCAAACTTGTTTGATTTTTTCTTTCACATCTTGTTTAAAGTTAGTAAAATGTTTTTTCTTTTCTTCGGTATCTTGGGCTTCAATCGATTTTACAAGAGACGCATACGGGAACTTTGCGTCAACATTAATTTTTGTTTTATCTGGAAGTAAAATCGTAAAATCCGGACGAGTTCCTTCATCGGATTGTGAGGTATTTTTAAAATAATCCTGTCCAATAACAAACCCTGACATTTTAAGCAAATTTTCTGCAATTTGTTCCCCAAATGCGCCCCTCAATTGATTATTTGAAAGAAGACTTTTTAACTTTTCGGTACTTAATTTTAATTCGCCAGTTACTTGTTTGTAACTTTCCAATTCTTGTTTTAAGGAGGAGTAGGATTTAATTCTATCATCATCACTTTGTCGCACTCTATTCTCATTTTTTCTAATATCTTCACGGATCTCTTTTACTAATTCATTTATCAATAATTTTTTTCCCTCCAATTCTGTTTTGATTTCTTTTTTTTCTGACCCCAGGATTTCTTTAGCCAAGGTTATAAATTGTTCCGAATTACTTTTTAAAGCTTCACTGGCAACTTTCGCGATTTTGTCTTCAATTTCATTTTTTATATCCGGCTTTTGATTTTTTTGCCACAAATAAAGCGCGATAAACAACAACACAACAACGATTATTATTAATAATGTGTTCATGATTTCCTCCATGTTATAATTTATATTAACCTCACGAAAAACCCTCCGCGCGCGAAGGGTTTTTCTAGTGCTTTTTCGGGCTCTGTTCAGCGGGCCAACTTCTCCGGAAGGAATTGGACTTATAGCTTGCAAAACACCTATTAGACACTATCCTTTATTACGCAGTTGTGTCGACCATTTAACACGATGGAATCGAGTTTAGTCGAAGGTTGATCAAACCTTCCTGCCTTTACTGGCATTCATATTGTATTATAATTTAATTCTTTTTGTCAATATCATTTGAATTAGAATAAGAAATTATTCAATACCGAACTGACAAAATATATAACTTGTTATTTTCTATTTATTTTCCAGTTGTTGTGATATAATTAGTTAAAATGGAAAATAAATGGAGGGAAATTATGATCTCAAAACGACAAAAAGAAATACTTGATTTTATTATTTTTTTTCAAAATAAACACGACTACGCGCCTTCTTTGGAAGAAATAAAAAATAAATTTAAATTTTCTTCGGTTTCTACCGCCCATTTTCATATTTCAAATTTGCAGAATATGGGACTTCTTGACAAAGAAGAAAATAAACCGCGAGCAATAAATGCCACTCACCAAGAAAATGTTATCAATATCCCAATTTCCGGAACTATTGCCGCTGGATTCCCGATTGAAGCAATTGAAACAAAAGAATTTTCAGTCGCTGTTTCGCAAAAAGATCTTTCATCATCATCAAATTATTACGCACTCCGCGTAAAAGGCGACAGCATGATTGAGGAAGGAATTTTTAATGGAGATATTGTCGTGATAAAAAATCAAGCATATGCAGATAATGGAGAAACCGTTGTTGCAATTGTCAATGAAAACGAAGCAACTTTGAAAAAATTTTATCGGGAAAAAAATCTAATCAAACTTCAGCCCGCCAATCAAAATACGCTTCCTTTATTTTTTAAAGAAATTGAAATCAGAGGAGTTGTTGTAAAAATTATCAGAAATTTAGAA
The DNA here is from genome assembly GCA_964626415.1 of uncultured Candidatus Saccharibacteria bacterium. Lineage (GTDB taxonomy): Bacteria > Patescibacteriota > UBA1384 > XYA2-FULL-43-10 > CAINNR01 > CAZVFH01. The sequence goes on along the minus strand of CAZVFH010000001.1, from coordinate 41,520 downwards.
TATAGTAATAAAAATTTATTATCTACAAGAAAACAAGAATTTTTAGAAAAAATTAAAAGCAAAAATCCGGAAAGTCAAAATAAATATAAAAGAGTCGCACTTTCACCGATAAGATATGCCGGCGGAAAAAGTTTGGCAGTCGGTCATGTAATTGAACTTTTACCTGAGTCAGTCAAAAAAGTTGTCTCGCCATTTTTTGGTGGCGGGTCTATAGAAATTGCAATGAGTAAATATTTGGGGTTGGAAGTTATCGGATATGATATTTTTGATATTTTATGTAACTATTGGAATTTCCAGATAGAAAATCCGCAATTACTTTGCGAAAAATTAAAATTATTAAAACCAAACAAAAAACAATTTGAGGAAATTCGCAAAATTTTGAATCAGGTCTGGAGAGGCGAGAGAAAGCTCGACCCTCTGACTTTGGCCGTATATTATGTTTATAATTTTAACTTATCATATGGCCCGGGGTTTATGGGTTGGTCATCAGATATTTATTTAGACCAAAAAAAATATATCAAAATGATTGAAAAAATTAGGGATTTTCAGCCGGGAAATTTAAAAGTCAAATGTGCTGATTTTAGAGATATTCTTAAAAAGCACCAAAACGATTTCTTGTATTGCGATCCGCCATATTATATCGGTTCGGACTCAAAAATGTTTAGGGGAATTTATCCGATGAGAAATATTCCTGTTCATCACGACGGTTTTCCGCATGAAGAATTGAGAGATATTTTAAAAAAGCATAAAGGCGGATTTATATTATCTTACAATAATTGCCCGACAATACTAGATTACTATAAAGATTATGACCATTTTTTCCCGACTTGGCAGTATACAATGGGCCAAGGTGAAACAAGGATAGGCAAAAACAGGATTAAAAACGGAGACAATCACATAAAAGAGTCCCATGAATTGATCATTTATTGTCCGCCAAAATTATAGTTCTTTAAATTTTTTTGTTGCTTTACCGTAAACAAAGATTCTATTATTAAAACACTTTTTTAATGGAAAAATATTTTCTATAAGAAGAGACAACATTTTTGGTCGACTGACCCAAAATTTTAATTCCCTGTAATGGATATCGCTATCATTTCTCATTTCAACTTCACCTAATGTTTCAGCACCTTTTAATTTAAAAACAACTTTTTGGTTGTCAAATTGATCGATTCTTCTAGCAGTAGAATTTACAACTTCTGTCGCATGATCGAGTAAATTTATTACTTCTTCTCCGTCAAATACATGAAATATCCGACCTTCTTTGACAGTAATATAGTCCACTTCGCCGTTATTGAGAAAAGATTTTTTGAAAAATATTAATTTATTACGTCCCGAGCAAAGATATTTTTTCAGCGCATTCATTTTTTTGCTGAGGCGCTTTTTGAATATCACTTTATTTTTTAAATAATCTTCCCGTTTTATTGGAAAACATTTTATGCATTCAAGCAATAAATCAGATGCTTGAAAATCAATTTCTTTTTGAAACCTAGCACCGCCAAATAAAAAAATCTGCCATTTTTGATCGCCGCTTTTTACGGAGTGAAGATCACCTTTTTTATCAACAACGTCTTTTTTTCTACCGCTGGAGTAAATTTTTCCGTCAATAATTTTGGCAAATTCTGATTCAGCGGCGTGACCCTCCCTTTTTACTTCACTGGCTTTCTCAGAACTCATCGCTCTTCGGTTGTAAATTTTTTTATCAAATTCTTCCATAAAACTTTTTAATTGTTTTCGCCGATCCTGCTGTAAATATACATTTATTGTTGCTAAATTGCAAATCAATAACTATTTATTTTTCACTACAATCAATAAATATTAACTCTGGGGTTTTGCGGAGAGAAATTTTTTGTGCCAGAATATAGCGCAGATGCTTTGTGTTTGCGTTTAATGTTTCGAATTTTAAGATTGAATCGGATAGGTTAACAAAAATCTTTGCACTTGAAAGATCAGGAGAAGTGAAAACTGAAAGAATAGTAATCATATTTCCCGGATACTCAAAAAAAAGAATCTCGGAAAGATTGTGTAAAATTAGCTCGTTAATTTTTTCTATTCTCCGGGACATAGTTCACCTACGAAATTACTGATATAAAACAAGGAAGTATAAACTCTCACTGATCTATCGTCACAGATCGTCACTGATAGAATCATCTGTGTTTATCGGTGAAAATAGATCTGTGGAAGTTTTTACTTCAATATTTTACAATCGTCAGTGTTAAGTCAGTGAAAAAAAATCAGTGTTAATTTAACGTTTCGACCACTGTGGAGCGCGACGTGCTTTTTTCAGTCCTGGTTTCTTTCTTTCGACTTCTCTCGGGTCGCGAGTGAGGAATCCGGCTTTTTTTAAAGTCGGGCGATATTCTGGGTTCATTACAACAAGTGCTCTTGAAATACCATGTCGCATTGCGATCTCTTGCCCGGTTTTTCCTCCGCCAGAAGTTACTATTGAGAGGTCTATTGATTCCAATTTACTAACAAGCGACAGCGGCATCAGTGTTGTTTTTGAAAGTTCGACTTTTTTAGAATTAAGCATAATATTTCCACTGCCTGGAAAAACCCGGACTCGCGCAACAGAGGTTTTGCGTCGTCCGGTGCCATAGAAATATTTTACTTTTGGTTCTTTTTCAATCATTTGGATATTATTTATTTATTTCTTTGTAAGGATGATCAACTCCGGAGAAGATTTTTAAGTTTTTCATCAGATCCGAAGTTAAGCGATTGTTTGGCAACATTCGCCTTATTGCTAATTTGATAATCTCCTCCGGTGAATTTTTCTTAAGTACGGAAAAACTTCTCGATTTTATCCCCCCAGGGTGATTCGTATGATGAAAGTATTGCTTTGATTCTTCTTTACGACCAGTTAAAAAAACCTTATTGGCGTTAATGATTACTACGATATTATCAGGAACATGGTTTGGAGCAAAATCAACTAAATTTTTTCCCCGCAAAATTCCAGCCGCTTTACTCGCAAAGCGCCCAAGCGGTTTTTCGCTTGCGTCAAACAGATAAATATTGTTGCTGATTTTTGTCATTTGTCACCTATCTTTTGTCTGGTATTGGTTCTAATTTTAGTTACAACACCTTTTTTAATTTCCGTTTTTGCCTGATCTTCAAATTTATTAAATTTTTTGGAAATTTTTTCCAAAGGCGTTTTTTTGATTTCTTTTTCTTTGTCGTCAGCTGTTGTTTTTTGCGGTTTTAGAGAAAATACTTTTCTGTCAACTAGTTCGATTCGGGCCATTTTTGCATTGTCACCAAGCCGGTTACCTGTGTGGTAAATTTTTGTAAATCCACTCATTCTTTTTTCATAGCGTTTTGTAAGTTCGTCTCGAATTTTCTTTGAAACGTTTATATCGAAAAAGAAGGAAAGATTATGGCGATATGAAGATAAACTATTGGACTTGGATAAAGTGATCATTCGATCGATTATTGGTTTTACGGCTTTTGCCTTAGCCAGAGTAGTATCAACTTTTTCGTACAATACTAATGAAGTTGCTAGATTTCTTAACAACGATCTTCGGTGTCCAATTTTTCTTCCAAGTTTTGTTGTCATAATTATCTTCCCAAGAGCTCTTTAATTTCCAGAAATCCTTTTTTCCCAAGTCCTTTGATTTCAGATATTTTAAGATCAGAAAGTCGTTTGAGTCCAGCGATGGTTCGAATTCCAGAATTAACTAATGAATTTACAGTTCTTGCAGAGAGATTGATTTCTTCAATTTTGGTTTTTGGATCAATACAAGAAATATCTTCAATCTGCGAGCTTTGAGTGTTTGTTCCGATTAGTTCTGATATTTCTGGTTCAGAATTAAAATCGTATGACTTACCGCTTCCGATAAAACTGAAGTACTCGACAAGAATTTTTCCAGCAAAAGTTAAAGCCTCTTTTGGCGTTACAGTACCATTTGTTCTGATTTCAAGCTCAATTTTATCATAGTTAGTCATTTTTCCAACACGGGCTCGGTCTATATGAAAATTTACAAGTTTTACCGGTGAAAAAACTGAATCGATAGCAATTTTTCCTATTGATAAATTGTCTACGGATTTATCTTCAGATGGCTGAAACCCCCTGCCGTTTTCAATGGTAACTTCAAGATTAAATGTCGCCTTGTTGTCAAGTGTTGCGATTTTCTGATCAGGGTTTAGTATCTCAATCTTTGAGTTTGGCTTGAAATCTGCGGCGGTAATATTTTTTGCCCCTTTTGCTGTAAGTTCTATGGTTACCGGCTCTTTTGTCTGAGATTTAAAAACAATTTGACGCAAATTCATAATAATCTCCATCATATCTTCCTTAACATGGGGAATGGTGGAAAATTCATGAGTTACTTCATCAAGCTTGACATAAGTAATCGCGACCCCTGAAAGAGAGGACAAAAGAACGCGCCGCAGGGCGTTTCCAATAGTTGAACCGTAACCGGGGTAAAGCGGCTCAATGACAAATTTTGAGCAGTTGTCGGAAATTTTGTCTTCGATAACTTTTGGGATTTCATTTTCATTAATCATTTTTTCTCCTTCTTTTTAGCGCGAATAATACTCAATTATTAAATTTATATCACAAGGAAGATCAATATCTTCAATACTTGGCATTTTTTTGATCCAGATTTCTCTGGTTTTTTTATCAAATGATACCCAGTTCAAACTATTTTCACTAATATCTTTTAAAAAATTAACATTACTGACAGTAATCTTGTCATTTTGGGACACTCGGGCGGAGGGTATGTTTATATTTTTGCCATTTTGTTTTAAAAACTTGTGATTAACAATTTGTCTTGCAGATCTTCGTGATTTTCCAATTCCTAGTCCGTATATAATACTATCGAGCCTGGTTTCAAGGAAAATTATTAGATTCTCACTTGTGCTTCCATTTTTTTTATTTGCTAGGGCGTAGTAATTCTTAAGTTGCGTTTCCGAAATGCCATATATTCTTTTAAGTTTTTGTTTCTCTCTTAGCTGCTTGCCATATTCAGAAAGTTTGGAAAAACCACCGGGACCATGCTGGCCCGGCTTATAATTTCTGTTAACAATGGCACATTTAGGCGAAGAACAACGTTCGCCTTTCAACATTAGCTTAATGCCCTCTTTTCGACATTTTCGACATTTTTTTTCCATAAGTTTATTATTACACTCTGCGGACTTTTTTCCTTCTGCAACCATTGTGTGGAACAGGTGTTATATCTTTAATTATTTCGACATCAATATTAGCGTTTTGAAAGGCCCTGACGGCAGAATCACGGCCGCTACCGACACCGGAAATGAAAATTTGAACTTTTTTAAGGCCTCTAATTTTTGCCTTCTCAATAGCAGCCGAAGTTGCAAGAGAAGCGGCATATGGAGTTGATTTCTTTGAGCCCTTGAACCCAATTGAGCCAGAGGAAGCCCAAGCAATAACATTTCCAGTTTCATCGGCTATGGTGACAATAGTGTTGTTGAATGATGATTGAATATAAACTAAACCGGAATAGACCGGGGTTAGATTTTTTTTCTTTTTGGTTTGTTTTGTTGCCATATACTAACACTGACTTTTTAACACTGACTTAATATTGATAATGGAATATTCTTACACTGATTTTTAACACGGATTTTCGCTGATGAAACGTATCAGCGTTCCATCAGCGTGAAAGATCAGCGTGGTTTAGGTTTTTTCGGCTGCTTTCTTTCGTCCGCTACCGACTGTGACTTTTTTGCCTCTTTTGGTTCTGGCATTGGTTTTTGTTCGTTGTCCTCGAACAGGCAGTGATCGTGAATGTCTATGGCCGCGATATGTGCCAATTTCTTTTAATCGTTTGATATTTTGATTTATTTCCGTTCTTAAATCACCTTCGATTCGGTATTTTGCAATTTCCCTGCGTATCGTTTCAATTTCCACTGGAGACAATTTTGAAACCAAAGTGTTGGAATCAATCTTTGCATTTTTTAAGATTTTTTTACTAGTTGAAAGTCCGACGCCAAAAATATATGTCAGGCCAATTTCGATTCGTTTATTGTTTGGAATTTCAATTCCAGCAATTCTTGCCATATTTATCCTTGCCTTTGCTTATGCTTTGGATTCGGGCAGATATTCAAAACCGTCCGATGAAATGTTGGACTGGTTGATGATCCCTTCTTTCTTCGGCTGATGATTTTGCACTTGCTGCAGATTTTTTTTACCGATGGTCTAACTTTCATGTATTTACTATATAAATAAAAAAAAGACATCTTGAAATTATTTTTTTAGAAGGTTTTTTCTCTAGTGATAATTCTCCCTTTTGTTAAATCATAAGGCGTCAATTCGATTTTAACTTTGTCCCCGGGCATAACTTTAATGTGATTTTGTCTCATTCTGCCAGAAAGAAAAGCCAAAACTTTTTGACCAGAAGTTATAATAACATAAAAAGAAGAATTAGGCAATGACTCTTCGACCGTGCCTTCAACTAGGATTACATTTTTATCTGTCATACAGATGTAATTGTAGCAAAAAACTAATTAAATGTCAATAATTAAAGTATTGATTTATCTAGTCCAGAACAAGATAAATTTTGCATTTAATGTTTTTAGAAAAGTATATCTAGGTAAATATTCAGATTAAATTTTGCTAATAAGTTCGGCGCCATCATTAGTTACCAAAATTGTCTGTTCAAAATGAGCACAATTTCCGCCATTTTTCATTTTGATTGTCCAGTGGTCCGGTGCGGTAATTATCTTGTTATTTTTGATTGCAACCATCGGCTCAATTGCATAAGCGCAATTTTCTTGAAATTTCACTCCTTCGCCTGGTTTGCCAAAATTAGGGATTTGTGGATCTTCATGTGGGGCTTTGCCAATGCCATGTCCAACAAGGTTTTTGATTACAACAAAACCTTCAGACGCTACATATTTTTCAATAATATTGCCAATGTCGCCGGTGGTTCTTGCGGGATTAATTGAGGAAACTGCCAAATTCAAAGCTTTGTTTGTGACGAAAATCATTTTTTGATCTTCGGCAGTTGCCTTCATCACAGCTACGGTTTTTGCCATATCGCTAAAAATTCCTTGATAGTTTGCTCCAAGATCAAGCGAGACAATATCTCCTTGTTTTAGCACTCTTTTACTACTCGGAATCCCGTGAACAAGTTCAGAGTTTATTGAAACGCACAAAGCCGATGGAAAACGGCCTGAACCTTTGATAAAATAATTTTTAAAAGATGGCGTCGCTCCCTCTCGGCGAAGAGCTTTTTCAGCTATATCATTTAAAGCCTCTGTGGAAATTCCGGCTTTTACAAAAGAAACGGTCTCTTCCAGAGCCGCTGCTAAAATTTTGCCTGATCTCCTAAGTTTTGTGATTTCGTCAGACGAAAGAACTGCTGGCATATTAATTTATATTACTTTATCAATTTGAGCGGAAACATCGGGGATCGGTTTCTCGCCGTCAATTTCAAAAACCTGCCCGATACTTTTGAATTTTTCAATCACTAAATCGATTCTTGGCTGAGCAAAATTTACCCGCTCTTGCATAATCTTTGGCATATCATCTGATCTTTTAATTAACTTACCGCTACATTTTTGACAATTATCGCCGACATTACCGCTTAAATAGACAAATTTGCATCTGTCACAGACCAAGCGGGTCTTAATTCTGCTTATTGCTGACTCGGGATCAATTTTAATATATATTATTTTTGGCAATTCAAAATTATATTTTTTTAATAACTCTTGAAAAAAAAGAAATTGATTAGCAGAGAAGGGGTAGTTATCAAAAATCAAATTACCTTTTGATTTTGCCACTGCTTGGTCAAAAAGCTCTTCTGTCAATTCATCTTCTTGGGGAATGCCTTTGTCATAATTTTCTTTGATTTTTTTAAAGCGCCGACTTTGTGAATTACCTTGTTCAATTTCCACCCGCACTAAATTGCCGACACCAATAATCTCGGCGCCGACTTTTTCTGCCAAAATTTCCGCTTGCGTTCCCTTCCCCGAAGCCGGAAGCCCAAGCACAACAAATGTTTTTCTTTTTCCCATAATTTTACTTTAACAAATCAGACGATAAAAATCACTACGACTAAGGCAAAAAGAATCAATTTTCACTACTCAACTACGTAGTTAAGTAGTGATATAAAGGTCAAGAATAAAAATTATTTCTTCTTTAAATCACCTTCGTGACCATGGCCGGGCTTGACGGTTTTTTTTGACTTCACTTTTTTATCTTCGTCAATCGATTTGCCGATATTTACAATATCGACAAATTTACCTTCTTTGTCTCTGACAGCATAATGACTTTTTTTGCCGATTTTAATAATGTCACGTTTACTCATATTCCTCCTCTTGTTGTTCTTAATTACCTTGAATTACGAACTTCAGCTTCTGTCATTCCCGCGAAGGCGGGAATCCACTCATAGTTGAGTTTTACTATTAGCGGATCCCCGATCAGGTCGGGGATGACGGACAATATAATCAATTTCGTAATTCAAGGATATAACTATTTTATAGTTCTATGATATGATTATTATTTTTTCTACTTCTTTGTTTCCCTTAGGTCGTATTTTGGCTTGCCGAGTTGTTTGCCCATAACATTGGGCTTGTACCAATCCTTATGCTCTTCATCGGTGTGTAAAAAAGAGTTAACTTCAATCAATTCATTATCGGCATTTGTAATTAAATTTGCTCGCTTTTTTGTCATAAAACCTCCCCATATTATTGATTATCCAAAAGAAAGATAAAATCGCTCATCAGATATCATTACTTTACCAGATTAAAACCAAAAAATCACTATTGACAATGATTTAAAAGTTTGATATATTCTAAACATCCAAGGAGGTGGTTGTATGCCGCTAGTAACGATAATATACAACCCTGGAAAAATTCACCCCAGAAAACATCGCGTTCGATTCCATGATATTCCGTTTATTGTTGCAAAAGAACTTAGTTGTGATGAAGCAGATGGCCAACTTGTGGCAAAAGATGTCGAATACACACTGAAACCACAATGCAAGTATGAGCAACATCAAGGGTATGATTTGGAATTTGTCGTTGATGCTGATTATTACAATTCAAGAATGACAAATCTCAACGAACGAAGAAAAAAAATCTTTGAGGAATTAAAAGGCCTTGTATGGCAGATGGCAAATTCAGAAAGAATTAGTATACGTTATTGGGTCTGGGTTCGACTTTTTCCGTCATCGTGGCAAGATGGGATGGCTGAATATACCGATCCAAATATTCATTAGTGATAAATCAATGCTAGCAGTTTATGTTGGCATTTTTTAATAGTTCTCGTATGTGTGAGTCGAGAGTTGGGCCATAAGTTGCGAGTAGGTCTCGATGACAACGGAAACAACGATTAAGATGCCGGTGCCGCCAATGACAAGAGTATTTACCTTAGTTATTGCCTGAACAATAAATGGCAAAACGGCGATAAGTCCAAGGAATATTGAGGAAGTTAAAGTAATTCGAATAACGGTATTAGCTAAAAATTTTATCGTCTCTGACCCCGGCCGAATCCCTGGAATAAATCCGCCCTGTTTCTGCAGATTTTCAGCGACTTGGTCGGGTTTAAAAACAACCGAAGTGTAAAAGTAGGTGAAAGCGACAACCAAAAAGAAGTAAAAAATTCCATAAAACAAGTTGTTTTTAAAAAGTTTATCGGTAAATTCTGCCGAGGAAACAATCCAGACGGTTTTTGAACTGGTCAAAAATTTAGCCAAAACTCCGGGAATTACCATTAAACTCATGGCAAAAATAATCGGAATAACGCCGGCAGTATTAACACGCACCGGCAGGAATGTTTCAACATTAGAATATGATTTAATTCCGCGCGATCTTCGGGCATAAGAAACCGGAATGTTCCGCTGACCCTCAGTGATAAGGACGATGACGGCAACTACTAAAATCGTAATTAAGATAAAGGCAATTAAGCTAATAATTTTCCCGACATCACCGACTGATATCAATGAAGCGGTATTTCTAATTTGCGTCGGAAGACCGGAAAGAATGCCAATTGAAATAATTAAGGAGACGCCATTTCCGATCCCTTTTTCAGTGATAATTTCACCGATCCACATCAGAATTAAACTGCCGGCGGTGATGGAAATTAGCATAATGATAAGTTGATAAATTGTCCACGACTGCAAAATTCCCTGAGATTTTAAAAGAAATAACATTGAATATCCCTGAATAATCGCTAGTGGAACGGTTAAAAGACGGGTATATTGATTGATTTTTCGCCGACCGGACTCGCCCTCTTTTTGCAACTCTTCGATTTTAGGCCAGATCATACCGAGAAGTTGGAAAACGATCGAAGCGGTAATGTATGGTCCGACACCCATAAGGGCGATGGAAAAATTACTCAATGTCCCCCCGGAAAACATATTGAGAAGTCCAAAAATCTGGTTTTGTCCGAAGAAATTACGGAGCGCCAGAAGATCAACTCCCGGAAGCGGTATGTGAGCGATAATCCGTGAAACAACCAATAGGGCAAAAACAACAATAATTTTATATCTTAAATCCTTGTATTGCCAAATTTTTTCAAGCATCTTCTTTTTTCACCTTAGAAACTATTTAATAACTACATCTGATAGTTAGAAACGATTCATTTTGCCTGCCTGCCGGCAGGCAGGGCTGCAAAATGAAAATTTCTCGTCAAAGTAGTTAAAACTACTTTTCCTTAAACTTTTCATTTTTCGCTCAAAATGCTCTCGTTTCTACCTTCAAGAGTAGTTATTAAACAGTTTCTTACTTTTATTTTCTCTAATCAAAAACTTTTCAATTATTTCTTTTGCTTTTTTCGAAGCCGGAATGTCAATCAATTTAATTTTTACAGTTAATTCTCCAGTGGCAACGATCTTGACTTTATCTGTTTTTTTAATTAGATTTTTTGCGATTAATGATTCTCTTGAAAGCGAATCATCATCTTTGAAATTTCGATTTATATCAGAAAAAGTTAGAGTAACTTTGTTTGAAGTTGATTTAAAGCCTTTAAGTTTAGGCAGGCGCATAATAATCGGGGTTTGCCCACCTTCAAATTTTCTTGGCAAATTAAAGCCAGATCTGGATTTTTGACCTTTTGTTCCGCGTCCGGCAGTTTTCCCGCCACCGGCAGAAATTCCGCGCCCAACTCGTTTTTTATCTTTGGTTTTATTTGACTTTTTCAGTTCGTGGAGTTTCATTTTTAGCCTTTTTGTCTAGCGATTTATTTTGAATTATATTTACATTATCTGCCTGAGGTTTTTTTTCAGCCCGGTTTTTAGCCCGATCTTCCAATTTTTTTACAATTCCTTGATCAAAATTTGATAAAGCCTGAAATGTGGCTGCAGTATTATTGGTTTTATTCGGAGTACCCATAACCTTGGAAACCAGGTTTTTAATACCAGCAAGTTCAGCGATAGCTCTAACAACTCCACCGGCAACAATGGATGTCCCCTCTTTTGCCGGTTTCAAAAATACCTTCGCGCTTCCAAGTTCGGTATAAACTTGATACGGGATTGTTCCGTTAATTATCGGCACGACAATCAGCTGTTTTTTTGCTCTTGTTACTGCTTTTTTTACGGCGACAGAAATTTCGCCTGCCTTAGCAAGTCCATAACCGATTTTTCCATTTCTATTTCCAATGACAACAAGCGCCCGAAAACGCATTCTGCGTCCGCCTTTTACCACTCTGGAGACGCGGGCAATATCTAAAACCTTTTCATCAAACTCTGAATTTTTTTGCTTTCCTTCAATTTTTTCTCTGTTTTTATCCATAATATTAAAATTTTAATCCACCGCTTCTTGCGGCTTCGGCAAAGGCCTTGATTATGCCGTGATATTTTTTTCCATTTCGATCAAGAAATACATAGAAGATTTTTTTCACTTTGGCGATCTTTGCAATTTCATTGCCAACCAAAGTCGCCTTTTCGCTTTTTGATTTAGCCTTTAATTTTAAGCTATTTGCGGATACAAGCACTTTACCATCAAGAGCTAAAATTTGGGCGAAAAAGTTGGTATTGGAAGAATATACCAAAAGACGATCTCTTGAAATCTTGCTAGTATTCTTTTTGCTTTGTTTTAAATTTGTCATGATATTGTCTTACGCTGATTGAGCGGTTTTGCCGGCTTTCTTCCGGATAACTTCATCAGAATATTTAATTCCTTTTCCTTTATAAACCTCCGGTTTTTTAAGATCGCGGACATCAGCGGCAAAATCACCAACGGCGTTTTTATCGCTTCCGAAGATTCTGATAATATTTTTCTCGATTTTCAGATTAATATTTTTTGGAATTTCAATTTCGACAAGATGAGAATAACCGAGGCGCATACTGAGTCGATTATCGTTTACCGCAACTGTAAAACCAACGCCTTTATATGAAAGTTTTTTTTCAAAACCATGTTCAATTCCTTGAATCATGTTAGCAATTATTCTGTTTGCCGTGCCATGAAGTGATCGGGCAATTTTACTATCATCACTTCTTTTGACTAAAATTCCAGAATCAGATATATCGAGAGAAATTTTCTCTGGAAGAAGGAACTTTTTTTCGATTTCAGCTTTCTTTACTAAAACTAGGCCAGCATTTTCACTGACAGAGATTCCTTCCGGGATATTTATTAATTTTTTTCCTATTCTGCTCATAATAATTTACCAAATTTCACAAATTAATTCACCGCCAACACCAATCTTTCGTGCCTCCCTGTCGGTAATTATTCCTTTTGGAGTTGAAAGTATGTAAAATCCAAATCCAGAAAGTGGTGATTTTAAATTTTTTGATTTAATGTATACTTTTCTGCTTGGTTTGCTAATTCTTTTTAAGTGGAATTTTTTGGAAACAGAGCAGATGTCGATATGTAAAAACTTTTTTCCTGCTTCTTCTTTAATTTCAAAATTAGAGATAACTCCCTTACTCCTCAAAATTGCACAAATTGCAACTTTGATTTTTGAGTCGGCAACTGAAATAGAGTCACAGCCAGAGGCAATTCCGTTTCTAATTGAAGTCAGTAAATTTGCGATCGGATCCATGATAAAAAATTTAAAAATCAATTTTTAAATCGTTATAAGTATTCCGTGCATGGTTTTTCGTAACATTGTTGACATGTTTATTCTGACAAGAAAATCTGACTACCTCAATTTTGAACTTTGCATTTTGCATTTTGAATTATTTTATTACCAGCTGGACTTAACAACACCAGGAATGTCACCGCGTGAAGCAAACTCGCGGAAGCAGATACGGCAAAGACCAAATTTTCTCAGGAAAGCGCGTCTTCGACCGCAAACGCGACAGCGTCTTACAATTCTGCTCGAAAACTTCGGTTTACTCTCTGATTTTACAACTTGTGATTTTTTTGCCATATTATTCCTTTGTGCTTTCTTTAGTAAATGGAACTCCAAAAAGTTCGAGGAGATGTCTTGCTTCTGCTTGATTTTTTGCTAAGATGTTAATATTCACTTCCAGTGATATATTTTCTTTTTGGTTTTCAAAATTAATTTCTGGAAAAATTCCGATTTCTGAAATTCCAATTGATAAATTTCCTTGCTTATCAAAGCTTTTACTGCTTATGCCACGGAAATCTCGAATTCTCGGAAGTGAAATTGTTATCAGTCGCTCAAGAAAATCATACATCCTTTTACCGCGGAGAGTGGTTGAAAAACCGACAATTTGACCCTCTCTTAATTTAAATCCGGAGATGGATTTTTTCGCCTTGTTAAAGCCTGGAATCTGCCCGGTGATTCTTGCAAGTGACTTTTTTGCTTGCTCCATAAGTTCTTTTGAATCATTAATTCGGCCAACACCAATATTGACTGAAATTTTGTCAACTTTTGGAATTTCAAAAATATTCTTATATCCAAATTCCGACATAAGTTGATCTTTGATCTCTGAATTGTAATGGTTTAAAAAACTACTCATTTTAAGATTATTTTACAATATTATCCATTGCTGCACGACATTTTTTACAAACTCGGGTTTTTCTCTTATCCTTTATCTGATATTTAGCTCTGGTTGCCTTGGAGCAACCTGGGCAAATGATCATGACATTGCTTGACGGAATTTTGGCATTTATTTCGATTATTCCACCCTTTGGAGCTTTTTTTGTCGGCTTTAGTGATTTTTTGACAATGTTAAGGCCAGTGATGGTTATTTTGTTTTCGCTGAGAAATACCGAGGAAACAGCTCCGGTTTTACCGCGCTCTCTTCCTGATATTACAAGCACATTGTCATTTTTTTTGATTTTCATTTAAACCACCTCTGAGGCAAGGGAAATTATTTTAATAAAATTATCACGAATTTCTCTTGGGATTGGTCCAAAAACTCGAGTACCTCGAATATTGCCGTCCTTATCAATGATGACAGCAGCATTATCGGAAAATTTGACAAGTGAACCGTCCTTGCGTTTATATGGTGCTCGTTGGCGAACAATTACTGCTCGAACCACTTCTTTCTTTTTGACAGTTGCGCGGGGAGTAGCGATTTTAACTGATGCAGAAATTATTTCACCAATGTGAGCAGCATCTCTTTTAGCGGAATGAAGGGTTGCAATACACTCGATAATTCTTGCACCGCAGTTGTCGGCAACGATAAGTTGTGTTCCCGGTTGGATCATTTCCCCTCCTTGGAAATAACTTTGAAGTGAATATCCTTTGACATTGGTCTGATTTCAGAAATTTTGACAATATCACCAACAGAAAGATCAAAATCACCGGCAACTGCTTTAATTTTCTTGTTGACTCTAAAGCTTTTTTTGTAAATTGAATTCATTTTTTTTCGCTCAACTGAAACAACCAGCGCATCTCTCATTGCGGTACTTATAACCAGGCCGGTAATGAATTTTTTATTATTTTCTTTCATCTGTTGTGCTCTTATTTTGATTTAATAGCGTCATTGCTCTGGCAATATTTTTTTTATATTTTGAGATATTTGCAATATTCTTGAAATTTCTATTTGCAATCTCAACACGAATTTGAAAAACCTTTGATCTTGTGTCGCGAAGTGACTTTATAAGATCATCTTTTGATAAATTCTTTAAATTTTTACTGCTTTCATCTTTCATTGTTTGATAAAATTACTTTGAAATAAATTTTGTTTTAAGTGACAGTTTATACATTGCAAGACGCATTGCTTCTTTGGCATCTGCGAGCGGAACACCGTCCATTTCAAAGAGGACAGTTCCCGGTTTTACGCAGGCGACGAAGTGGTCAACCGCACCTTTTCCTGATCCCATTGGTGTTTCTGCAGAAGATAATGTCACTGGTTTGTCGGGAAAAATCCTAATCCAGATTTGTCCGCCGCGTTTGATATATCTGGTCATTGCTCGTCTGGCTGATTCAATCTCTCTGGCAGTTAGCCAACCGCCGGCTAGCGACTTTAAGCCAAATGAACCAAAGTTAAGCTCAAAACCACGAGTTGCAACCCCTGGCAATTTCCCTCTATGATGTTTTCGATGCTTCATTTTTTTTGGCAACAACATAATTACTCTTCTTAATTATTCAGAAAGCGGATTGGTTTTATTTATTCCCTTGTAAACCCAGACCTTGATTCCAATTACTCCGTAGGTGGTTTTTGCTATTGAGTAAGCGTAATCAATTACGGCTTTAATTGTTGAAAGCGGGACAAGGCCGAAGGTAACTTTTTCTTGCCTTGCAATTTCTGCTCCATTAAGGCGGCCACTGATTGAAATTTTGATTCCGGAAATTCCTGATTGCTGAGCTTTTTCCACTGCTTGCTTCATCGCTCTGCGAAAAGGCATTCTTTTTTCCAGCTGAAGAGCAATATTTTGGGCGATGATGCTTGCGACCGTGTCAGGATTTTTAACCTCTTCGATATTAATTTTAACCTTAGAGTTTTTAATAATCTTTTCAACACCGTCTTTTATTTTTATCGCTCCAATTCCGCTTTTTCCAATAATAACACCTGGGCGGGCAGATTTTATTGTCACTGTGATTTTATTTGCATCGCGATCGATCAAAACATTGGCAATTCCGGCAACTTTAAATTCCTCGGAAATATATTTTCTGATTCGAAAATCCTCAATTAAAAGATCGGAAAACTTTCGGCGACCAAACCATTTTGATCGCCACTCGCCGTTGACTTTGATTCTCCAGCTAATTGGATTTACTTTTTGTCCCATATTAACTACTTTTTTCTTTCTTTATTTCATCATCTTTGAGCGTTAAATAAAGATGACTCGTTCTTTTGCTGATTGGCATCATACTGCCTTTTGACGACGGTACTCCTCGTTTCAAACGCGATCCGTCACTACAGCTTATCATAAAAACTACTAATTTGTCCACTCCAAGCTCTTCGGACTTTGCGATAGAAACAGCGTTTAAAATGAGATCAGAGACAAATTTTGCGCCTTTATTTGGAATAAATTTCAGATTTGTAATTGCCCATGTGGCAGTTTTTCCACGAACCAAATTAACTACCGGGCGAAGTTTTCTGGCTGAAATTTTCAAATATTTACTTTTGACTGAAATTTCCATGATGTTTATTTATCGGATTTTGCTTGTTTATCCCCAGATTCTTGTTCTTTTGCCATCTTGCCACCATGTCTTCTGAATTTTCTTGTCGGGGAAAATTCACCGAGACAATGACCGATCATATCCTCAACAACAAATACCGGGATAAAATCTTTACCGTTATGGACAGCAAAAGTTACGCCGACCATTTCTGGAGAGATAACCGTGTCTCTTGACCAGGTTTTAATTGGGTTTTTTGAAGATGAATTTTTATTTACTGAAATTTTTTTCAGCAGTTTCTGATCAATAAATGGACCTTTTTTAAGCGATCTCGACATTATTTGCTCCTGCGTTTTATAATACTTTTTTGATTTTTACTTCTACTTCTTGTTCGATGCCCAAGTGCCGGCATGCCCCAAGGAGTTTTTGGTCCAGGCATTCCGATCGAAGTTCCACCCTCACCACCACCGTGCGGATGGTCAACGGCATTTTTTGCCTTTCCGCGAACTGTCGGACGGATTCCCATTCGGCGCTTTCTGCCGGCTGAACCAATATTTTGATTCATATTGTCAGTATTCCCAACCATGCCGACAGATGCGTAACACTCCCCACTTATTATTCTAACTTCGCTGCTAGGGAGTTTTATAGTCGCAATTCCTCCATCATATGATAGGATTGTAGCTAAATTGCCAGCACTTCTGCAAAGAATACCTTTTGTCTTTGGCTTAAGCTCAAGATTATAAACTTGAGTGCCGGTAGGAATATTCTTGATCATCATTCGATTGCCAATCTTTATTCCAACTTTTTCACCGCAGCTTATCGAACCACCAACAGAGAGTTTATGCGGAGCGATGATATAATCGAATTTACCGCTTGAATACTCTATTTTTGCAATAAATGAACTTCTGTTCGGATCGTATTCGATTCCAACAACTTTTGCTTTCTCTTCTTTAAAAGTGCCAAAATTTACTATTCGGTAAAAGCGCTTGCTTCCACCGCCTCGATGAGCAACTGTAATTCTGCCCGTATTATTCCTGCCGGATCCTTTTTTAGTTATCTTTTTCAAAGCCGATTTCCCACGACTTTTAGTAAGGCCTGAAAAATCAAGATAGCTTGAACCTCTTCTTGCTGGTGTTGTTGGGTTGTTTCTTTTTATTGCCATATTTACTCTGCTTTCTTATCCTTGTTATCTTTGGATTTTACTTTTTTATCTTTTTTTTCTTCCTCTGATTCAAATACCGCAATCTTTTGACCTGATTTTATCCGAACATAGGCTTTTTTAATATCACTTCTCTTGCCAAATTTTTTTCCCGAACGCTTTATTTTTCCCGGAATATTGATTATGTTCACGCTTACAACATCAACTTTAAAAATTTGCTTGATCTCACAAGAGACCAAATGTTTGTTGGCGGAAGGAGAGACGAGAAAAGCATAAACATTATTTGAAGAGAGCGATACTCCTTTTTCCGTTATAATTGGTGCCAAGACTACTGATTTCATTTACTCTCCTTGGCTTTTGTTAAAACTTTTTCAGCAGTTTTTTTAACTCTTTCAAAACGTAATGCTAAATCAGCTAAAACCTCTTTTGTAAAAATCAAACCATCAGCGGAAATTAGAGTGATTATATCGATATTGTCTGGTGTGGCCAATGTGACGGCGGCAATATTCTGAAATGATTTCAGAAAATTATCATTGTCACCTGTAGTAAATACCATCATTTTGCCGCTAATTGGGAGCTTATTTAAAAAATCAAAAGCAATTTTAGTTTTTGCCTCTGGAAAGTCAGGATTAATTATTCCAGCAGTAATTTTGTTTTTGACTGCAGAAAAAATTATTGCTGAGATAATTTGTGATCTTTGGCGTTTATTAATTTTTTCTGAATAATTTTTCTTATTTGTTGGACCAAATGCAACACCGCCCCCAACCCAGATAGGTGAACGCTTTGATCCATGTCTTGCTCTGCCGGTTCCTTTTTGTTTCCATGGCTTTTTGCCGCTTCCCGACACTTCACTTCTATCTTTAGTGGAGGCAGAGGGAATCCTGATTGAATTTCTAACATATCTGACATACTCTAAAACCCTTGAATCTGACACCTCAACTTCAAGTGATTTTGGAAACTCAACCGTCTCTGCTCTTTCGCCGTTTAATTTGTAAAAATCAATCTTCATAATTAATATATAATGTAAATTCTAACACTGACTCGACTACACTGACTGGGCACTGACTAATTCCGATTTCATTTGTCAATGAAAAGTCAGTGTTGCAAAGTCAATGTTAGAATTTTCCTTTTATTAAATTATCCTATTACTTTAACTTGACTGCCAACCGGACCGGGAACAGCGCCGGAAACTAAAATTATTTGCTTTTCTTTGTCAATATCGATAATCTTTAGATTCTTGACCGTAACTTGTTTGCCGCCCATTCTTCCGGGCATTTTTTGATCCTTTTGAACTCTTTGCGGATAACCGGCGCCTATTGAGCCAAGTCGGCGTTGCTGATTTGAGCCGTGTGATTTTGGACCCTGTGCGAAGTGATATCTTTTAATCGTGCCGGAAAAACCTTTACCTTTGGAAGTTCCGATGATTTTGATTTCATCACCGATAGAGAATTTATCAACATCAACAAGGGAAGAAATATTAGTATAAAGATCAGAAGTGCCAACAAATTCAGTAAATTTATTTATTTTTCGGTTTGCAACTTTAACTTTTATCGCTTCATAACCGTCAGATTCCGAGTTTTTTAACTTAAAAACCTCGGTCAATTTTGACTTTAGCGCTGTGACAGCAATCTCTTCGCCTTCGGCGTTGAAAATCCTGGTCATTCTAAGTTTTTGAGCAATTAATATTTTCATCAGATCAAAACTAAATAGCCCGGAACTACCGTAATTTTACGATGTTGTCCTTGGCTTTTAATATTTTTAGATATAAAGCTACATTTTTATTTCGATATCGATACCGGCGGGAAGATCAAGTCCCATAAGCTGATCTATTGTTTTGGAAGTCGGATTAATAACATCAATTAAACGTTTGTGAACCCGCATTTCGAATTGTTCTCGGCTGTTTTTGAAGACGTTTGGTGACTTGATAACGGTTGTTTTTGAAATTTCTGTTGGCAGCGGAATTGGACCGTTTACTTTGGCGCCAGAGCGAATTGCCGTTTCGATAATCTCTTTTGCCGATTTATCGATAATACGGTAATCGTAAGCTTTGAGCTTAATTCGAATTTTTTGTTTAATTGCCTCTTTTTGAACTTTGGATGCAGCCATATAATTTACAACTTTTATTTAACAATCTTTGTGACAACTCCGGCACCAACGGTTTTTCCACCTTCACGGATTGCAAAACGAAGGTTTTCTTCAAGAGCGATCGGAACAATGAGCTTAACTTTGATATTTACTTCATCGCCAGGCATAACCATTTCGCCTTCAAATTCGACTTCGCCGGTAACATCAGTTGTACCGATGTAAAATTGCGGTTTGTATCCTTTGGTAAATGGGGTGTGTCGGCCACCTTCCTCTTTGGTTAAAACATAAACTTGAGCTTCAAATTCAGTGTGAGGGGTAACAGAGCCCGGCTTGGCAAGCACTTGTCCGCGTTCGATATCTTCGCGTTCGATTCCTCGGAGAAGGACGCCAATATTATCACCGGCTTGACCTTGATCAAGCATTTTTCTAAACATTTCAACGCCGGTAACGACAACTTTAACTGTTTTTCTGATTCCAACAATTTCAACTTCTTCGTTAACTTTGACAATTCCGCGGGTTACGCGGCCGGTTGCAACTGTTCCTCGTCCTTTAATTGAAAAAACATCTTCAATCGGCATCAAAAACGGCTTGTCAATTTCGCGTGTCGGCTCTGGAATCCAAGAGTCAATTGCGGAAATTAACTCTTTGATTGATTTTTCACCTTCGGCATCACCCTCGAGCGCTTTGAGCGCACTGCCTCTGATAATTGGAGTATCATCGCCATCAAATTCATATTTTGTTAAAAGCTCGCGGATTTCCATTTCAACAAGATCAATAAGTTCAAGATCATCAACCATATCAATTTTATTCAAGAAAACGACGACCTTAGGAACACCAACCTGTTTTGCAAGCAGAATATGCTCGCGTGTTTGTGGCATTGGACCATCTGCAGCGGAAACAACCAAAATTGCGCCGTCCATTTGAGCCGCGCCGGTGATCATATTTTTGACATAGTCAGCGTGGCCGGGGCAGTCAACATGAGCGTAGTGACGCTTATCCGACTCATACTCTTGATGAGATGTTGCAATTGTAATGCCGCGTTCCTTTTCTTCTGGAGCGTTGTCAATATCATCAAATTTTCTTGCCTCTGCTTTACCTTCTTTTGCCAGCACTGTGGTAATAGCGGCCGTCAAAGTGGTTTTCCCGTGATCAACATGACCAATTGTACCAACATTTACATGTGGTTTTGTTCTTTCAAATTTTTCAGCAGCCATCTCTTCTCCTTATTTGATTATTTTTTTTAATATCTAATTGTAGATTAACAAATTCTAAAACAAAAGTCAACAAATTTCCAATTTATAATCAAATCCGAATATCGAATATCGAAATTCGAAACAAATTCGAATTAAGAAAATTCAAAACTCAAAACTATTTCGGATTTTTATATTTGAATTTCGATATTGTTTCGAATTTCGGATTTCGTGCTTCGAATTTTCTTATTGTTTTCCCCCAATAATTTCCTCGGCGATATTTCTTGGAACTTCGGCATAATGATCAAATTCCATAGTATAATTTCCTCTGCCTTGTGTCATACTGCGCAAAGTTGTCGCATAACCAAACATTGAGGCCAACGGAACTAGCGAATCAATAACTTTTGCCCCCGATCTATCGGACATCTCTTCTATTTGACCGCGTTTTGAATTTAAGTCCCCAACAACATCACCGGTGTATTCTTCCGGAACTGCAGTTTCAACTTTCATTATTGGCTCCAGAATTACCGGATTTGCTTTTTTAAAACCTTCTTGAAATGCAAAAGAAGCGGCGATTTTAAACGCCATTTCAGAGGAGTCGACATCGTGAAATGAACCGTCGTACAAAGTAACTTTGACATCAACAACCGGATAGCCGGCAATAACGCCCTTCCCGGCCGCTTCACGCGCTCCATCTTCAGAGGGAGAGATAAATTCTTTAGGAATCGTGCCGCCGACAATTTTGTTGATAAATTCAAAGCCGGCGCCTTCTTCGTTTGGCTCAAGTTTAAGATAAACATGGCCGTATTGGCCGCGACCGCCTGATTGACGAATATACTTTCCTTCCTGCTCAACAGTTGACCTAAGTGTTTCCTTGTAAGCGACTTGCGGTTTGCCAACATTGGCTTCAACTTTAAACTCACGCTTCATCCGATCAACAATAATTTCAAGATGAAGTTCACCCATACCTTCAATAATTGTCTGGCCGGAATCAAGATCGGTATGAACACGAAAAGTTGGATCCTCCTCAGCAAGGCGAGCAAGAGCAATACCCATCTTTTCCTGATCAGCTTTGGTTTTTGGTTCAATTGCAATTGAAATAACCGGCTGTGGAAAGGTTATCTCTTCGAGTATAAATTTCTTGCTTGGATCACAAAGTGTATCGCCGGTAACAGTTGCTTTAAGCCCAACAGCGGCGGCAATTTCACCGGAGTAAACTTCGGAAACTTCTTCGCGATGGTTAGCATGCATACGCAAAATTCGACCGATTCGTTCTTTTTCGCCGGACCTGGTGTTTAAAATGTATGAACCAGAAGATAACTTGCCAGAGTAAACTCGGAAAAATGTTAATTTGCCAACAAATGGGTCGGCAGCAATCTTAAATGCAAGAGCACAAAATGGTCCATCATCTGAAGGATTTAGTTCAATTTCTTCATCACTGCCGGCAACTTTTGCCTTTGGAGCAGGAATCTCTAGCGGCGAGGGCAGATATTCGACAACGGCGTCAAGAAGTGTCTGAATTCCTTTGTTTTTCAGAGCAGTGCCGGCAAAAACCGGATAGATTTTACCTGAAATTGTTGCTTTGCGGATGGCAGATTTTAACTCTTCAATACTTGGTTCAACGCCAGCGAGGTATTTTTCCAATAATTCATCATTGGTTTCGACAATTTTTTCAATCAAATCGGCGCGCCATTTTTCAACTTCATCTTTCAAATTTTCTGGGATATCAGATGTTTTATATGTCTTTCCAAGATCATCAGAGCTCCAAATATAGGCCTTGCGCAAAAGTAGGTCAGCAACACCGGAAAAGTTACTTTCAACACCAATTGGAAGCTGCATTGCAACAGCATTGGCGCGAAGTTTCTGGCAAATTGAGAAAAAACTCATATAAAAATCACCGGCAATTGCGTCTAATTTATTAATAAAACAGATTCGCGGAACTTTATATTTTTCCGCTTGGCGCCAAACGGTCTCGGATTGCGGCTCAACTCCATTTTTACCGTCAAACACAACAATAGCGCCGTCAAGAACTCGAAGCGAGCGTTCAACTTCAACGGTAAAATCAACATGTCCAGGAGTATCAATTATATTTATTCGAGTATCATTCCAAAAACAGGTTGTCGCCGCCGAAGTGATTGTAATTCCCCGCTCCTTTTCCTGCTCCATCCAGTCCATTTCGGCTGCGCCTTCGTGCACTTCACCAATTTTATGTTTTTTGCCGGTATAATAAAGCACCCGTTCGGTAACGGTCGTTTTTCCGGCATCAATATGAGCGGCGATGCCGATGTTTCTAACTTTTTCTAAAGGATAGTCACGCATAATAATAATTCAAAATTCAAAAATCAAAATGCAAAATTATGGAATAGCTATTATCCTTGAATTACGAAATTGATAAATAGTTGTCATGCTGAACTTGCCTGCCCGCCTATGGAGGGTTTCAGCATCTCAGTAATCGACTGCTGAGATCCCGAAACAAGTTCGGGATGACAGAAAAATGTATTTTGTGATTCAAGGTAATTAAGTAATTACGGGATATTATTGGTAATTTAGTAGGGATTTTAGCTCCTGCTAAAACAAAAATTTCCCCTTGCATCATCATTTATATCATAAATGATTTAAATATGTCAAACATTTATTTTTAAAAAGTATTGACTTTTGAAATTTAACAGGATATCATATAGCTGTCTAACCGCTTCGGCGGAAATGCTGCCACTAAAGGTGGTGCATATCATGAAACGACAGGGATTCACGCTGATTGAGCTGTTGGTTGTGATCGCGATCATTGCGATTCTGGCGGCGATCCTGTTCCCGGTGTTCGCCAGGGCACGGGAGAAGGCGCGGCAGGCGAGTTGCCAGAGCAATCTGAAGCAACTGGCGCTGGCATGCCGGATGTACGCCTCGGACTACGACGAGCGGAACGTGCCGGTTGCGCGCTGGAACTCAACGACGGGGGGCAACGGCTACTGGTGGATGGTGCTGATTGAGCCGTACCTGAAGAACCTGCAGATCCTGAACTGCCCGAGCTACCGCTGCGATGCGAACTTCTGCGGTGCGCCGGGCTGGGTCTGTGACCAGCCGCCACGCGCGCGGTATGTCGGCGGCTACGGCATCAACTGGGGACACAGCGCCTGCAACTTCCAAGGAGTCGCCTACCCGGCGGACCCCGGCCCGGGCGATCAGAAGGACAGCGCAATCCAGCAACCGGCCACCACCGTGCAGCTGACCGACAGCTTCTGCATCGTCGCACGGCACTCGGCATCGGGCGAGTGGCCCGGTACCACGAGCTGCAGGGGGATTCCCTCGCACAACGGTGGGAACAACCTGTCATACTGCGACGGTCATGTCAAGTGGGCGCGCCGGAATGGCACCTACGCGAACAACGCGGCATTGACGGCGACAGAGCCGTTCAACGACTGGCGCGTCGTCAAGGTCCCATAACCTACACCTCTGCCTCTGCCTCAACGCCTTACGGCCACAGCAATGTGGCCACTTTTTTTTATGTCTTGCATTATTATTTAATATCTGCTATAGTTAAATAGTTGTTACAAATTGTTCTATGGAATCGCGAAAGTTGTGAAATATTTCGAAGTTCTATACGGCAATTCCCATTTGGGGCAATCGAAATATTAATTAAAAGCAATCGGGATATTTTTCTCGTTGCAAAAAGAAAGATGGTATGAAAAATACAAGTTTCAGCAGAAATTCGAGTTTTCGTTCGAGCAGGAATCGTTTTGGTTCAGGAAATAGTTCATTTAAAAGCCGAGGAAGATTTTCCGCGACAGTTGGTAGATCATTTAATAGATCTTCGCGACGATCCCGCGGAGAACAGATCGATATTTCAAAATTCGTTAAAAGATCAATCTCAATGGACTCAACAGAAAACAACAAAATTTCTCATAATTTTGCTGATTTTAGATTTTGCAAAGAATTACAATTCAATTTAGACAAAAGAAATTATCAAAAACCAACGCCAGTTCAGGACCAGGCGATTTTACCGATTATGAATGGCAAGGATTTAATTGGCCTTGCAGACACCGGAAGTGGAAAAACAGCAGCATTTTTATTGCCGCTTATCAATAAAATTTATCATACAAAGTATGAAAAAGTATTAATTATTGCCCCGACAAGAGAACTGGCAATTCAAATAGATAATGAACTTCGCGCGTTTTCATCTGGTATGAGAATTTACTCCGCTGTTTGCGTTGGCGGAATGCCGATCGGAAGACAAATTCAAGCCCTTAGACAAAATCCAAATTTTGTTATCGGAACACCGGGACGATTGAGGGATCTTTCATGTCGCGGACTTTTGAAATTTAATATATTTCAAAATATTGTTCTTGACGAAGTTGATCGAATGCTTGATATGGGGTTTGTCGAAGAGATATCTTTAATTTTAAATACTCTGCCAGAAAAAAAACAGGCGTTATTTTTCTCGGCAACGATTCCGGAGAAAATCAGAAACTTAGTAAATAAATTTCTTGTAAGCCCTATAACAGTTGCAGTTAAAACTGGCGACACAGCCGCCAATGTTTTGCAAGATGTTGTTAGGGTTAGCTCCCATGAAGAAAAATTTTCAAAATTAACTAACTTGCTAAACCAACCGGAACTTAAAAAAGTTTTAATCTTTTCTGAAACCAAGCGCGATGTAGAAAAATTAGCCGATGATTTAAGTAAAAACGGTCACCGCGCCGAATCAATTCATGGGAATAAACGCCAAAGCCAAAGAGCAAGGTCGCTCACTGCTTTTCGAAATGACCACTGCAATATATTAGTAGCAACCGATGTCGCTGCCCGCGGACTTGATATTGGCGATATTTCGCATGTTATCAATTATACAATCCCACAAACCTATAATGACTATATTCACCGCATCGGCAGAACCGGCCGCGGTTCAAAATCCGGCCAAGCATTAACTTTTGTCTGATAAACATAAATTATTTATCATATTTTTCGACGAACTTTTTGATCTCATCAATATTCTCAACAACGAGTTTTGCTTTTTTTAAACCAAATTGAAAAGGATATTTATCCTCCTCATCATTTTTCAGAACAATCATTTTGTTGCCTTTAAACTCCGATTCTTCGACGATTGCCATAATTCCTCCTATATTTACTTTGTAAATTTTTCTATTTTTAGTTTAAGTTTGAGGTAACTTTTTATTCCATAAATCGTTACAATCACCCCAACCACGACAAATGCAAACCCTAGATACTTATAATATATACCCTCAAAGAATTTTATAATAGTTAATCCTGCGATAAATGCTGTTAGAGTGGTTCGAATGTAAGCCAGAAGCGTGCGTTCGCAAGCCAAAATTGTCCTATCCGCCGCCAGATGATCACGTAAAATTAAGTCATTTTTTGAGAAATTATCGTATGGCTTATTTAAATTTTTTTTCATCATTAATTTTATTTTTTTAAATCCATAAATAATATCTCCGATGATTCTTTGTACCCTCTAAATATTTGATTTCAAACTCCGGGAATGACTACGCTTGACCAAGGGGGCGGATTGCCTTCAAATGAATAATGTCCCCAATTATTACTCTCGGCTTCGCTGTAAATATCTATTTTTAAGGTATCTCCTGCGTTGAAGAAATTTCCCATATCAGACATGGCGTAGCTATAGACAATTGAATTTTTTCCTAACCCGCTGTTGTAAGTGTGAGCCAGTCCGTTACCAGTAGTAGCAAAACGCCAATCATCATCAGTTTGATATGGTCCAGAATTATTACATATCGCGTTAAACCATGGGTTGTACCAAATTTGTCCGTTGTCATGATATTGGATATTAATTTGAATAAATGCAGTAGTGCCACCACAATTATTGCTGGAATTCGGATCGGCTTCATTACTGAGTTTAATATTGTATGTCACGGATTTAATAATGTTATCATCTATTGTTTGACGAGTAGACGGTATAGTACCAGCGAGCGCCCATTTTATGTACAACCTGCCATCACGGACTCCTATATAAAGATTATCCAAGTCGATCGGAGAATATTGATAAACGCCTCCGGGAGGACCGCCTCCTCCTGGCTCTGTAAAATCTCCAGTTGCATCATCTTTAATTAAAGCTAACGAATTTACAATACTTTCAACTGATGTGTTGCTATATCTTCCTTGAATATTCGTAGATTCACCAGTAGATCCACCGGAGTTTCCAGTTGATGCGGAACCCGAGCTACCCGAAGCTGTTGAAGAGCTGGTTGAGGTGGCGGAACTTGTAGTAGCTGATCCACTTTTGTTTTTTATTGCTTGTTTTTTCTGGGCAATAATTTGTTCAGATTTCTTCATAAGTGCCAAGTATGGCTTGTTTAACTCTTTTTCATCATTGCTCAAGGGAGAATTAACATTTTCAAGAGTAGAGGTATTTAGCAAGGATTTATTTAATTCAGCAATTTCAAACTCCCCTTTCGAAAGTTTGCACAATACTTTGTTTTTGAACACGTATGTACTTATAACATTTTCATTTTTCGACACATCAACCAAGAACTCTGTTCCCAAAGCGGTAATCTCTACATCATCTTTTCTAATTTGATAAATTTGACCTTCCTTTTTTTCAACAGCACTATAACTTTTTCCATATTTTTGATCAATTACAATTTTCGATTTACTGACGATTTTTATCTCAACTTCGCTCTCGGCACCAAGTGTTATAACTTCGAGATCCACAAGAAGCACAGCATTCGAAGCATTCACCGTGCGTACGGAATCACCGGCATACAAAATTTGATTGGCAGCCACTGGCCACCAGTTACCAATCCCCCTTGAAAGAACCTCAACTGTCCCCTCAAACGAAACTACGGATCCAGCTTCCCTTAACGCATCATTTATCCGAATTTCAGAAGGAATAAAGTAAATACTATCCAAGTTTTTATCAATGAAAAGCAGGAGTCCGCATCCGGTAGAAATAATAAAAATTAGGGCAATGACAAAGAACTTATTGTTTTTAACTAGTGTGAACAAATTGCCAAACATCTCCCCTCCATTCCTCTACCATACTGTGCAACCTGTTGCGATAAGTGGGCATAGTAGTGTTGAATTAATCCTTTTTAAATAATTTGTTAATAATCGGACTGCCTTTGGTTTTAAAGTGGATTTTGTTTATTGTACTTTCCGACATTCCCATTGTATCAGCAATTTCTTCGTATGTTGAGTTTTCCTTTAAATATTTTGCCGCCATCAAGCGTCGTGAAAGATCTTTAAGTTCAGCCGAAGACATCAATGACTCAATTAACTCGACAAACTCATCAGATGAGGTTCTCTTTATTGTGTCATATAGAAGCTGTCGTGCTTCTTTGTCTATTCCAAATTTAGGCATATTAATTATATTATAATACTTTTTGTATCACTACCCAACTACGTAGTTGAGTAGTGATACAATTATCATAATTATCTATTGCTGAAGTTATTTTTTTTTAACTGGTTTTTTTTCATCAATTATTATGCCAATCTGACCAATAAAGAACCAAATCGCTCCGGCAACAGTAGCCGACTTGATAATTAATTCCCAACTCATCTGGTAATCGGTTTGGATAGAGAATTGAGAAATTATGAAATAAAAAACCAAGACACCGATCACGAAAATAAGAAGCCCAAAAAACATATCTAGACAAAAATCAATAATTTTATACATATTTAATTAGTAATAATGATTTTTAAGACCTCTTGCATTTGCGAAATAATAAATATTTTCACTCCTTTAACACTACTCAACTACGTAGTTGAGTAGTGTTAAAGAATTTCCCCAAATATTTATGGTGAGATAATTATTGAACTATTTATCAAGTCAAATTTTTTGTTGATGATTTTTATTTCAATTCTTGAATGAATGGATTAAATGCTTTTTCTATCCTTCCACCAATTCCAAATCAGCTTGACAAAGCCGGCGCTAAGCAGAATAGTTAAAATAATAGTTGTAGCAATATCGGGGAATTCAATCCCTATCTCTCCCAGATAGTGCCGAACGAATCCTCCGTCATATCCGGAAACACCGGAAGTTTTTCGAAGTTCTTGTTCCCAAACAGTCAAAAAACATCCACCGCTAAAAACAAAAGACAAGACCGTTGGTAGACCGAGATAGATGAAAATTTTTTCAAGGCGTTTGATTCGTTTTTTGCTGAGAAGTAAAACTATTGGCCCAAAAGTTATTATCGGTAAAACTACGAATCCGTGAAATAAGGCAATTAGATTAGCTAAAATTAAATAAGAATTCATCACT
This sequence comes from uncultured Candidatus Saccharibacteria bacterium, assembly GCA_964626415.1. GTDB lineage: Bacteria > Patescibacteriota > UBA1384 > XYA2-FULL-43-10 > CAINNR01 > CAZVFH01. The sequence continues at coordinate 12,493 of CAZVFH010000001.1, read as the reverse complement.
GTTTTTTATTTTTTAATTAAAACATCTCTGGGCTTTGCGCCATAAGCTGGGCCAACAACTCCTTCGGATTCTAACAGATCTAAAAGGCGCGCTGCACGGGCATAGCCAATTTTTAATTTTCTTTGCAAAATAGATGCTGATGCCTCGCCGGCTTTAATGACGATCATTTTTGCTTCAGTAAAAAGCTCATCTTCTGATCGGCAATCTAGTTTTTGATTTTGTATCAATTCGTTATGCACTAACTTATGATAAATGATATCAACTTTCAGCGAAAGTAGTTCAATCTGTTTCCCAATTTTATCCAGCATTTCATTGTCCATTTTTTATCTCGATGATTTTTAGTTTAACTCATTGTCATTTTTACATTTTTGCCAATGTATAAACAATACTCTAATCAAAAAAGTTGTTTAAAATTGTGATTATTTTATTGCCGTAAGGTGTCAAAGTGTGGATGACATATTTCCCTTTATACTTTTTTGATATCAAACCGGCAATTCTTAATCGGTTTACATGTTCAGAGATAGTAAAATAATTTGCCTTTAATGCTCTGACTATTTCATCTAAAGATATCTCCGGACTTTTATCAATCAGTAAAAGAGTTTTTATCCGGTAGTGATTTCCAACCCCCTTAAACACTCTCTCCAAAGTTTTTATCTGTTTAATTTCCATAATTCGATTATACAGATATTGGCACATTTTTGCCAATGTATAAACATTACTCTAATCTATGAGAATGATTCAGTGTGAGTTAGCTTATGATAAATAATATCAACTTTCAGCGAAAGTAGTTCAATCTGTTTCCCAATTTTATCCAGCATTTCATTGTCCATTTTTTATCTCGATGATTTTTAGTTTAACTCATTGTCATTTTTACATTTTTGCCAATGTATAAACAATACTCTAATCAAAAAAGTTGTTTAAAATTGTGATTATTTTATTGCCGTAAGGTGTTAGAGTATGAATAACATATTTCCCTTTGTACTTTTTTGATATCAAGCCGGCAATTCTCAATCGGTTTACATGCTCAGAAATAGTGAAATAATTTGCCTTTAATGCTCTGACTATTTCATCCAAAGATATCTCTGGACTTTTATCAATTAGAAAAAGAGTTTTAATTCGGTAGTGATTTCCAACTCCCTTAAACACTCTCTCTAAAGTTTTTATCTGTTTAATCTCCATAATTAGATTATACAGATATTGACACATTTTTGCCAATGTTTAAATGTTACTCTAATCTATGTGATTAGCTCAATGTAAGTTAGTTTATGATATGTGAACTAGATTGTGAAATAGATTATGATAAATGATACAAACTTCCAGCGAAAGCAGTTCAACCCGCTTCTCAATTTTTTCCAATTTTTCATTATCCATTTTTTCCTTCTGTGATTATTATTTTCTTGAATAGCTCTTTTATCACTAATTATTTGAGTAAATGTGAAGTCCCCCCTATTCTCCCCTTATCTTCATTTATCGTATATGGCGACAACATCCTGTTTGTTTACGGTAAATATTTCGTTCCTATTTGATTGTTTGACTTTATATGTATCGTTCACGCTTTCTTGAATTATTCCGATTCGATTATTATCTCGATCTTTAAAGACGATAATCCTGCCCGAAGCAAGCTCTGAACTCTCAAAACATTTATCAAAATTCGCAAGTTCTCCTTCTTTGAAATACTCCTGCATTGAACTGCCGGAAACTCTAACAGGATAAGAACAAGCGATGTTTGAAATTGCGTTATCGTTGCCGACTATCGACTCGACGGTTTTCGACGGCAATAATCTCGCGATTATATAAAAAACAGCTAGTATCGCAATGATTATACCGAACACCGTCAGTGTTTTTTTCATAATTTTCCTTCTTGCCCCGCGCCGCTTTTTGAGCGCAGTGGGGTCATTAGTTTATTTAAAACCGAATAAAATAATTCTTGTAATAAAGATTTCCGATGGAGGATGGATTTTTTGCCTGTCCCGCGAAGCTTTCAGAGCGAAGTGGGATAATTTTGAATGGCATTAAGTTTTTCGACTATTAGATTATCACTTTATTGCTAAACTAATAATGTATTGTATAATCGGATTTCTATAATTTTCCTTCAAATGCTTGGTGTAGGATTGATTTGGAAAGGTTACTGAGGCCGGCGGCGATGGCGAGCTGGAGGGTTTTGAGCTTCTCAATTTTTTCCAATTTTCATTATCCATTTTACCTCAAATATTTTAAATTTGACTCATTGTCATTTTTACATTTTTGCCAATGTATAAACATCACTCTAATCTATGACGGGGATATGAAAAGGTGGATAATTTTTATCTCAGAAATCCCAATCGCGTTTTAATATTTCATGCTTTTTATAAAGTAATTTAAGACCAACTTCCAGCTCTGAAATATTATTATTTTGTAACATGATTTCGCCTTTTATTGCCAAAACAACATATTTTTGTTCTTCTGCCAATTCGTCTTTCTTTGCTTCTAGCTCAATAAACATCATGTCATCAACTTTTAATTGATTATTTAAATTTTCCAATCCCTCTTTTGCTTCCACTAAGTCTCTTTTGGTTTTATCAACCAGTTTTTCAACTGCCACTAACATATCTTTTGATGTCTGGACCATATTATTCCTTTCTGTATTATTACGATAATTCTCCGTTTATAGATTTATCCAAAACCGAATCGAATAATTCTTGGAGTAGGGATTTTTGGCAGAGGAGGGATTTTTTGTAATTTTGCACGGCATTAAGCTTTTCGACAATTTTTATAATTCTAAATTTTCCCAATTACTAAAATCATCTTCCAGCCCTTTACTTAGTTTGTTGAAATAGACCCATCGCCCAGAATAATTTCTCGGGTCTGTATTAGCGACAATGCCACCAAAAAGTTTTTTATCTTTTTTATTTTCGCTGTCAATATATCTTAATAAGCCGTCTGATTTAGTCCTCGAATCGCTTAAATGTGTACCGTGAGGATCAAATAATCCAATCCTGTCATCTTTTAATTTGATAACAAAGTCAACATAAAACGGTTTTGGTTCACCATTGCCGTATGGCACGGCAAGAAATGTTGCATCCCGATCTCCATTTTTAAACCACCATTCGACATTACTTTGTTTCTCCAAAAAATCGATAAAAGCCATTTCTGTTTTCCATTTTTTATCACAGTAAAATGGCTGCATAACAGATCTTTTTTTATCACTTCTAAAATAATTTATATTAAAATTCATTATCTCGCGAACATTCCAATCTTCAATTAAGCTTAATTCTTTCTCTCTTTTTGCAACTTCTGCTTGATACTTTTGTTTGGCAATATTTATTAAGTTTTTAAAATAATCGATATTTTTCTCGTCCAATAAAATTGAAACAATCTTTTCTTCGTCTTCATAGGTCAAATTAAATATTTTTTCAAATAAGTGATAAATTGATTCTTTTACTCTTGCAATTGAACGATCTTCTGGATAAAACTCTGGCGGGAGGGAATCTCTAGCAAAATAATCTAATAGTTTTTGCAAATCTAAAGATGAGACAACATATTTTACTCTTTTTTCGGCAACAATCGGCAGTTTCCCTTTTACATCAATATTATTTAACTCGGCCTTTGCGATAAAATCTTGGTTAAATTTTTGACTTTTAATATTGATTTTATCTTTTATCTTCTCTTTTTTTGCAGTTTCTAAAAATATATTTATAAATCGGGGGTCGAGTCTTGTTCTTTCTCTTTGCCTTTTTGAATAATATGAAAGAAGATTTATTGGTTTATAATCTTTAATTCTTTTACTTGTGAAAATTGTAATATAATCTTTGGAGATGTCCTCTTGGATTTCTATATTTTCTAAATTAGTATAAACGTGGGCATAATTTAAAATTTGATGACCTGTATAATGATGAAGTTCGGGCATCCTCATTATTCTGCCTACGGTTTGGATAGAAAAAGTTAGACTTTTCCAAAATCTAAACAAAACTAAAATCTGCGCTCTTGGACAATCCCAGCCTATTGTAATCGCCTGTTTAAATATCAAAACCTCAACTTCGCTTTCATTTTTGGTTATATTTTCAAGGTTTTCGTAATTTTCCGAAAGATAAACCCCTAATTTTCCATTCTCAACACTAATATTATGTTTGTCTTTTAAATATTTTATTATTCTTTCTTTAACTTCGTCTTCGATTTGAGATTTTCTGTCCGGCAGCTGAATCAATATTAACGGGTTGATCGTCGCAACATCCTCTTGATTAAAAGCCTTAACTAATTCTCTTCTTTTTTGAATTGCTAAATCCAAAACTTTTTCCTCCGAGCCAGTTCTTAACCCAGAGATTATCTTGTTATGTTTCAAGAAATTTTCAATCTCATCGTTGATAATCACGGCTTTTTTGATCATGCCCACTGCTTTAACATCTTCCAAGTGGACATTTACCATTTCGTCTGGCTCCTCCATTTTGGGTGTTGCCGAAACCTCAATGGTTAATATCGGCCCCATCATCTTTATTAATTCCTGTGATATATCGCTTTTTGCATGGTGATGGCTTTCGTCAATAATTAATATGATCTCTCGTCCCTCCTCTTTTGTTCTTTCTACAACTTTTGATAGATTAAATTCTTGCTCGTTATCGCGGATATAAACATTATCCTTTTTATTTATACTTTCCCAATTGAAAAACAAAATTTCATTTTCATCTATTTTTCGGTCATCTAAATCTTCAAAAAATGAACATTTCAAGGCACAGTTTTCTTCAAAATAATTTTCTAGCTTCTCCTTGCTTTGAATGTGGAGTTTTCTCGGCGCAGTCCAAATGAAGGAAAGCGGTTGCCTAATTTCGGGATTTTCTGTCAACTGTTTTAAAAATTCGGCCATTATAATGGTTTTTCCCGAACCGGTTGGCGCTTTCAAAACCAACTTTTGATTTTCATAATTCAAAAGTTGCTTTGTCGCCTCTAACAATTCTTCGATTGCATCTTCTTGATAATCTTTTAATTGCATAATTAATTTGGCAATAAATTTTTTATTTTGTTTTTAAAATCATTGAGTTTATTATCCTGAATCTTATTGTTCTTATAATACCACATGACATTAAGAGGTTTTTTATCCGGTCTATTTTCTTCGGGAATGTCCAAAGATATCTCTAAATTGTTTTCAAAATAATCAATTTTGGTTGTATATTCATTTTTATTATTCTGCAGAAATTCATTTATTTTTTGATGACGACCTTGATTATCCTTATCCTGATCTCCGTCAAATAAAACAGCATGCTTTATTCCCAATTCTTTAAACAAATTCATGTAGCGATGGATATTTTCTTTGCCCATCGCGTTTAAAATGTAAATTTCCTTATTTAATAATTCAATGTCTTCATTTTTTACTAGATACTCTATGAGAATTTTTTCAGAGGCTCCTTCACAAATTAAAACAAAGTCAGCAAAAAATGCACAGCACCTATCAGGATCCAACCATAAAGAATACCTTATTGCCTCTAAATCCAAATCTTTGTCTTCAATTTTGTCTCCTAAGATCCTTTTTAAATCTTTATTGGATATTAAAATATTTTTCAGTTCCGAATATGTTATTTGAAAAATCATGGTTTTGCCGTTTTGTTTATAGAGTTTTAAAATTGAAGGTAAGTTATCAATATTCCTACTTACAAAATGAACGGAATGAGTAGAAATTAAGACTTGTTGACTTTCTTCATTTGAAAGATCCCCCAAGCTCTGATTTAAAATTTCTTGCTGAGAAGAATGTAAAAATGCCTCTGGTTCTTCAAACAAAATTAACAAAAAGTCAGAGAAAAATTCTTTTTTATCTTTTACACTTTTCTTTTCTTTATATTTTGTAGATAACTTTATCAATGTATATACCAACCGTCTTTGCAATCCTTCTCCAAAAGATTCTATTGGTAACTTATGGTCGCCCAAAATCTCATCTTTAATATATGGTTCTATCAGATTTTTAGTGATGTCTGCCACATCGAGAGGTCGTATGCCTAAATTTATTTTTACTTTTCTGTCTGAAATATCATTATTTATATCTTGTTCAAATCCCTCCAGAGATAATCCTTCCTTTGTTTCCTCTTGTTTAAATTTTTTAGTAAATTCATCAAATGTTTTATTCAAATTACTAAAAGAGTCACTGCTGCTAATAATTTTCTTACAAATAAAATCTAAAATATTTCTTAAATAGGAGGGTCCACTAAGTTTCGTATAATCAGTTACCTGACTTACTGCCGGTATATATAAGATATCGCCAAGTTTACCTTTGGCTACATTTTTCCACCCATAAAAGAAATTATCTGAAAGTTTGCCTTGCTCATAGCCGTAAACATTACTTGATCCGCTTTGTATCTTAGTTGGGTGCTTTAAATATTTTCTAACAATAAAAAATTTCTTTCCACCATCTTCTTGTTTATATTCATCTTTCAAATTATTAAATTCTTCATCGGAGAGCAAAAATTTAGCTTCAATCCAACCTTCATTATCATCAGTAGTAAATTTAGGCCAATCTTTTTCATCGCTGAATTTTAAATCATCATAAAAAATTCTTATAGCGTCTATAATATTTGATTTTCCAGAATCATTGGCACCAACTAATAATGAGTAATCTATCAAATCAAAAGATCGCTCTTTAACGCTGCGAAAATTGTGAATTGTAAGTGTTTTAATTTTCATAATCCTATTTAAAAATTCTCCTGTATATCCTCAAAATTGCTTCGGGGATGGGGGATAATTTTACTTTTTGCTTTACATCTGCGAATTCTTCGTCAAAAGTTTCATCACTTAAAGAAAAAATATAAATACTAAATTTTCCTTTGATTCCTTGAATTGCTTTTTTAAATTCTGAAATGGCTAATTGGTTAAAAATAATGCCAGTGTAGTGAGTGGTATCTTTGAAAATCTTAAAATCTTTTTGGTCTGAAACTTTTTCAAAAGTTCCTTGTTTTATACAAAGCATCTCGACTACCCCTCTAGTTAGTTTCATTTTATTCTTATCTGTCGGTTGATCGAAATCAATAAATTCAGTTTTAAAATATTTCAAATTTCCACCCAAACCTTCAACCTTTTCACCATTACCATTTTTTTTATATCCTACAATAACTTTTTCCAACCTTGGATAGGTAACTTTTTGACAAATTCCATACTTTTTAATCTCATTTTCACTCAATCTTTTTTTCCGTAATTCTTTCTCTAAGCCATTCAACTCATTATTTGTACACAATATAAATTTTCTATTTCCACTATCTTCTTTGTTTAATTCTAAAATAGCATGGCCAGTAGTGCCAGACCCAGCAAAAAAATCTAATACCAGTGCTTGTTTTTTTTCTTTTAAACCGACTTCTAATAAATCTTTTACTGCATAAATTGATTTCGGATAATCAAATATTTTTCTTTCTCCTAATATCTTTTGTATTAGCATTGTTCCGTGAGAAGAAGCATCATATTTAGGATCTACCCAAACCGTTTTTGGTTTCCGACCTTCTTTGATCCTGTCTTTTGCAAAAACAGAATAAAAACCATCTTTTCCTTTTCGAACAACTATTTCAGAATCTTTTCTTTCCAAAATGGCTTTCTTCCCCCATCTCCAAACTCTCTTGTTACCAGCAGTATCCAAGGGAACAATCTCTGCATAACCCTCTTTTTTATCTAAACTAATATCGTTATTTTTTGAACTGTAATAAATTGAAAAATATAAATTTGGCCTTTCTTTTGGTGTTGAATTAGAACCCGTACGTTTAAGGGGTAAAAGTCTATAACGAGATTTATCGTCTTCTAATAAAAAATTTTCTGCTTGTTCTTCCGTTAATTTCAATTTATAAGTAGATGTTTTGCTAAAATTTCTACCATAAACTAATGCGTATTCGTGAGAAGTTGCAAAATAAAGATCGTCACTTCTACCTCGCGGGTTGTGAACAATAGTAATCAGACCAAGTCTATTTTCTTCACCATAAATTTCGTCCATAAGTAAGCGAAGAGGACCAATCTCATAATCATCAATAGTTATGGTGATTATTCCATCTGGTTTTAATAAACTTTTTGCTAAACTCAGCCTTTTCGCAATAAACGATAGCCATTTGCTATGTCTGAATCCATCTTCGCTATCTACATAATTATTATCGTATTTCCAGTCTCTTGCGCCCGTATTATACGGCGGATCGAGATAGATAAAATCGACCCTCCCCTTGTGCGTATAATTTAAAACTGAAAGGGCATGATAATTATCGCCCTCGATCAGTAAATTTACCGGCTTATCTTTGTCGGTAATAATTTCTTTTTCTTTAACTTCTTTCAAAACCGGCAATTCTTTTTTGCATTGCTCGACAACATCTTCTTTCTTTTCCTCCCACACCAAACCATACTTCTTTCGTTTTTTAAGAGTTTCGACTTCTTTAACTAAATCTTCCTTGGACCAATTTTGGTAATTATTTTTTTTCATATTTCAACTCTATTTTCACACTCTGGACATAGATAATCCCAAGGACCAACACGATTTTTTTGTAATGTTATTAATTCTTTATCTTTTTCCCAACATCGAGAGCAAAAAGGATTTTCCTTATTAATGTCGTTCTCTAAATAATATACAAACTTATCTTTTATTATTTTGGCTTTAATCTGTAGTTTTTCTTTCAGTTGCTTATTCTCTTTTTCTAAGTCGCTAATTTTCTTTTGCATTTCTAAAAGATCTCTCTGGGCATCCAGAATCTGTTTATACTGTTCAATTTTTCCGGCTTCTTGCAAAACTTTTGCGATTGACTTTAAATCATCGAAGATACTCATATTATTTCCTTTATTTCTTATACATCCCGCTCTTCGATACGGCTCAGGATAAGCTGCGGTGTTATTTATAACCGATGTTTCCGCGATGGCCGACATCGGTAATAATAATATGTTTTCGTTTTATATTGATTTTATAAATAATCCGGTATGGCCAAACCCTAATTTTCCTTTTATCTTGAAGCTCACCGCTCATTTTTTCGCCTAAAAATGGATTTCTGGCTAAAATTGACATCGCATCAAGAATTCTTTCTCGCCAAGGCAGAGGGATTTTTTTTAACGACTTTAGTATCGATTTGGGTGTTTCAACTTCAAAAATTTCTGGCATTTCACTTTATTATGACTTAGCCCGATATTTCTTGTTTGGTTTATCGGCTATTACAAAACTTTCTTTTTCACGATACCCAAGTTCCTTTTTAACCTCTTCCCAGCTACAATACTCGCCGCGTTCGTATTCTTCCTCGGCCTTCCTAATATCTTCCATAATTTTTGGATCGCTCAATATCTCCATTGTTTCCATTAAGGAATCGTATTCATTTGCCGACATTAAAACCACTCCGGGTTTTCCTTCGATGGTGAATACATATTGAGTATCTGGTTTTTGAACCTCTTTGGCGATCTTGAAAAGTTCTTTTCTACCTTCGGTAATTGTCATTGTTTTTTTAGCCATTTTTCTCCTTCGACTTGCGATCGGGGGCAAGTCTTTATATGTCCATAGTAGCGTACATCATTACAAGTGTCAAATCAGATCTTTATCTTTAAAACTGACAAAGCTTTCTTGTCCGATGATGATGTGGTCCAAAACCTCAATGCCTAAAATTTTGCCAGCTTCGACGAGTTGTTTGGTGATTTTTTTATCGTCTTCAGACGGCTCCGGATCGCCGGAGGGATGATTATGTACAAAAGCGACACTGGAAGCAAATCCACTTATCGCCGGCTCAAAAACCTCGCGCGGGTGAACAATATTTGCATTAAGAGAACCGATGGAGATTGTCTCTTTGTTGATTAGTTGATTACGAGTATTCAAATATAAGACAACAAAATTTTCTTTCTTGTGATTTTTAAGATACGAAACTTGAGCAATAATATCTTTTGGTGTCTGAATAGTCGTCAAAGTGTTTGAGTCGTCAACTTTTAACACCCTTTTGGAAAGTTCAAAAGCGGCCAAAATTTGGCAAGCTTTGGCTGGACCGACGCCTTTTATCTGTTTTAATTGGTTAAATGAAAGACCAAGTAATTTCTTTTTTGAGAATTTAGAGAGGATTTGCTTTGCAACTTCTATTACATTTTTACCGGCGATGCCGCTACCGAGCAAAATTGCCAAAAGTTCCTGATCCTTCAAAAACTCCGAGCCATATCTGGCTAATTTTTCCCGCGGTCGATCGACTTTTGCTGTGTCTTTTATTTTCATCATTTGTTTCCGTTATTTTTTTTTGCTCGTTCGACATATTTATTTCCCCGAGAATTTACAATTTCATTGACTTCATTATAGCACTTTTTACCTTAAAAATATACCGAAACGGTAAAGTATCTGAAAACTATTCAAAATACCGATTCACTTGCCACTTCTATACTTCGAAGTATAGAAGTGACAACTTAATCCTTTTTGAATAATTTGCGAAAAGCTGGACTTCCTTTTGTTTTGAAATGAATTTTATTGATAGTTCCAGGGGACATTCCCATTAGTTCTTCGACATCTTTGTATGTGTTGTTCTCTAGCAGCAATTTTGCCGCCATAATGCGGCGAGAAATATTTTTGATTTCCGTTGACGATAAAAGCGACTCCATGAAGTCAATAAACTCATCGCTTTTGAGTTCTTCTAAAGATTCTATCAACAACTTCTTTGCTTCAAAATCAATTCCCTTTTTTGGCATTTGGCTCCTTTACCACTACTATACTTCGAAGTATGGAAGTGGTGAGTTAATTATTTATTTCCTAATTTTTTAATTTTACTGACAATTTCTCGATCAAAATCGGATTCTATTTTTTGGGTTTTATTAAAGTTGTCATATTCAACGATAGCTTTTTTCTCGGCTTTTTCATGGGATATTTTCCCTTTGCCTTCTAAAATCTTGTATTCGTTGAAATTTAGAAATTTATCCACACTTTTCGCAAGGTCTTCCATTTTCATCAGATGATTGTTCTCAATAATATTTTCGATGTAATCGAAAAAGGCAGAAACGGTTCTTTCTAATTTTTTGATTTTATTTTCCGGAAGATAATTTTTAGCTACAAGTGCGTCCGATTTTAATATTCTTCCCTTAGGTGAATTTTTCCATGTCGAGAGCCCTATAAACGGCTTGTTTTTATCGACCTTGGTATAAATTATTTCTGCAGCTGTTTGTCCGGTAATGGCATAGTGAAATTTATTTTGCACCATTGCATAAAAATTCTTGGTAATTTCGGATCTTGGATTGTAATCAATGCTGCACTCGGCAAAAATATCTGTAATCTGCTGATAAATTCGTCTTTCACTCGCTCTAATCGAGTGAACTCTTTCCAGCAACTCTCGAAAATAGTCTTTGCCAAAATGGCTACCGTTTTTGAGACGGTCATCATCAAGAATAAAACCTTTAATGATAAAATCCCGTAAAGTTTTTGTCGCCCAAATTCGGAAATGAGTCGCCTTTTCGGAGTTAACTCTGTAGCCCACTGAAACGATGGCGTCGAGATTGTACATCTTAATTGTGCGGTTTATCTGTCTGGTTCCTTCTTTTTGAACTACTAAGAAATCCTTAGTGGTTGATGCCTCTAGTAATTCATTTTCGTTAAAAATATTTTTCAAATGAAGAATAATATTTTCTATCGTGCAACCAAAAAGTTCAGCCATTTTTTTCTGAGTAAGCCAAATGGTTTCGTCTCTATAAAGAACGCCGATTTTTACATCGCCGGATGGAGTGGTGTAAAGAAGGAATTGATTTTTCTCAGGTAAATTATTTTTTTTAGCCATATTTATTCCCTGTTGAATTTACACTTTCATTGACTTTATCATAGCACTTTACGAGTGAAAAATATACCGATTCACTGCCGATTCACCTGTCACTTCTATACCTGCCTGCCACATGCCTGTCGGCAGACAGGGCAGGCGGGCTGCGCAGTAGAGAAATGAAATAATCGGGGTATTGACAAGATTTGGCAGGGTTTGATAAGATAAGAATAATAACAAGGCAATTGGAACAAATCCCAGTGGGAAAGTTTGTTGAAAGACGAACTACCAAGTTGTCTGACCTCGAGAAATCGAGGTTTTTTTATTCTATGACAACTATTAACTTCTTTTTTAACTTTTTGTAATATTTTTCAATTTTATCTAGGTTTTTCTTGTCATAATAAGTTCTGGCAAGTCCGGCGACCATATCAGCAATTCGAGCACCAGCACATTGCTTTGATTTAACCGTTTTGAGTTTTCTAACCGATACACCTTTATCGCGCAAAACCTTTTTGATTTTACTTTCAAACCATTTAGGTTTTTTGCCATCAATGAAAATTGTTCTAATGTTGTTCTCAACAATTGTATGCAATAAAACTTTTTCCAACTCTTTTGAAGGATTTATCGGGTTCTTAACAACGGCAATTTTTGCTTGAAAATCGAGCTTAAACATTTCGTCCATAAATTTTTCCTTGACTTTCCAAACAGTGTCCGACCAATGAAAATATTCTATTTTAAGATTACTTTCTATCTTGATAACGTTCTTTTCAATTTCAGAATAATCCTCGAACTTGATATATGAAATAGCAAAAGTTGAATGATCG